>JAKDMQ010000298.1 GCA_030452265.1 Nitrococcus sp. | reverse complement strand
GGGTTTTGTCTCGATCACACCCATCCAGGTGGACCTGACGCGGTATCAAGCGTTGAATCAGGTCGCAGGGTGGATCGAAGGACTGCGCTAATGGACGCCCGCCGCGTGACTGGAATCGGTATGACCTCGCAACGTACGCGTGAGCGGCTCGTAGCGCGCCTCGGCGAGGCCGGCATTACGGACCTACGGGTGCTCAATGCGATTCGCGACGTGCCTCGGCATCTGTTCGTGGAGGAAGCATTGGCGAGCCGCGCCTATGACGATACCGCATTGCCCATCGGTTATGGCCAGACGATCTCGCAACCGTTCGTGGTCGCACGGATGACGCAGGTATTGCTGGAAGGCAACGAGCCGCGCAAGGTGCTGGAGGTTGGCACCGGCTCCGCTTATCAGGCGGCCGTGCTTGCGAAGCTGACTGCGCAGGTGTTCAGCATCGAGCGCTTGCGCGCTCTGCATAATCGTGCTCGACGCTTGATGTCCACTCTTCGGCTCGACAATGTCCGTCTGCGCCTCGACGATGGCTACGAGGGTTGGCCCGGCGAGGCGCCTTTCGATGGCATCATGCTCACGGCGGCACCGCCGGCGGTTCCTGAGGTCCTAACCGAGCAGTTGGCCTTGGGCGGCCGATTGGTGGCGCCGGTCGGCAGGGATGGAAATCAGAAATTGATGGTTTGCGAGCGCACGGATCACGGACTCATCTGTCGCGAGGTCAGCCGCGTGAGCTTCGTGCCGATGAAGCGCGGCCTCGAATGAGACGGCTGTCCAACCGACTCAATGACGCCGCGCGGCGCGGTTTCGGCACCGAATCTTCCCAGTGCCGGGTGCTCGAGATCACGCAGCGAGGCTATCGCGTACGAACTAGAGCGTGGCAAGTGGTCCTTTCGAACAGCGGTCTACTCGACCGGAAAACATAGCTGCCATGCGCTTGACTTCCGAGCAAGCTCGAGTCATTCGTGAGAAGGTGCATGCGGCGTTCGGGGCGAGCGCGCGCGTCTACCTCTTCGGCTCGCGGCTCGATGATACGGCCCGTGGGGGCGATGTGGATCTCTATGTCGAGGTGTCTCATCTTGTGCAGAATCGTGCCGCGGCCGCGAGTCGGCTGACGGCCGAGCTGCAGCTTGCGCTCGGTGACCAGCACATCGATGTTCTGGTGACCGACCCCAATACGACCCGAGAGCCGATACACGAGCAGGCCAGAGCGAAGGGCATCGAGCTATGAGCGATCCGGTAAATCTCGGTCGCCTGCTATTCCTCATGGAAACCGTAGAGCGGCAAGGGCGGCATCTGCTTACGACCACAAGGCGGTTGTTTAGCCAGCCCATCGACCCCGGCTGGGTCGAGGCGCTAGGCGAGAAGCCCGAGCTTGCCGAGAGGCTCGATGCGTTTGTCGCCCGGTTTGCACGGATGCAGGACACTATCGGCGATCGATTGATCCCAGAGCTCAGACGCCACCTGCTCGAGACGCCCGGGGCGGCGCTGGACAACCTGAACCGGATGGAGAAACTGGGGTTACTCTCGTCTGTCGTTGACTGGGTCGAGGCGAGAAATCTGCGCAATCGCTTGGTTCATGAATACATGCGTGACCCTGAGGAGTTTGCTTGCGCCCTGCAGCGTGCTCATGCGCTGGTGCCCCTGCTCATTGGGACATATAACGCCCTCAACGCCTATGCCAAGGCCCGCTTCGCAAGCCAATCAAGCCGCTGGCCCGCTGGCCTGGGTGCAGGCACATGAGCGCTGGAGCTCGTTAGTTGGGGTTCGCAAGCTCACCCCTACGATTGCGCTGGATTGCGCAAACTTTGCTTGTCCCCGGCGCGGCGTAGCGTGAGGGTGGCAAGCTTTTCATGGTTTGATGTATGTTGTCCGGTTTTTGTGACGAGGTTGCATACGATCGATGACTGACCCAACGACTCGCCTCAAAGAGGCACTCAATCGCCGCGTCCTGCTGCTCGACAGCGCGACGGGCACGATGATACAGCGCTATGGCTTGACGGAAGACGAGTTCCGCGGCGAGCGTTTTCGGGACCACGATCATGACTTGCAGGGCAACAACGACCTGCTGGTGTTAACACGGCCGGATATCGTCTCCGAGATTCACCGCTCGAACCTGCAGGCCGGCGCGGATATCATCGAGACTAATACCTTCAATGCCACCGCGATTTCGCAGGCGGACTACGCGACCGAGCATCTGGTCGATGAGATCAACCGCAGCGCGGCGCGCATCGCCCGCGAGTGCGCCGATGAGCTCTCGCGCTCGACCCCGCAGCAGCCGCGTTTTGTCGCCGGTGTGCTGGGCCCGACCAGCAAGACCGCCTCCCTCTCTCCGGATGTCAACAATCCGGGCTATCGCAACGTCAGCTTCACGCAACTGGTCGAGGCCTATACCGAGGCGGCGGGCGGGCTGATTGGGGGCGGTGTCGATCTGCTGTTGGTCGAGACCATCTTCGATACCTTGAACGCCAAGGCCTGTTTGTTCGCGCTCGATAGCCTGTTTGAGCAGCTCGGCAGGCGCGTGCCGGTCATGGTCTCCGGCACCATCACCGATGCTAGCGGCCGCACCTTGTCGGGTCAGACTACGGAAGCGTTTTGGAATTCGGTGCGCCACGCGCAGCCCTTCGCCATCGGGCTCAACTGCGCGCTCGGCGCCGAGGATCTGCGCCCGTACATCAAGGAGCTCTCCGAGATCGCCGATACCTACGTCAGCACGCATCCGAATGCCGGGCTGCCCAACGAGATGGGTGAATACGAGCAAAGCCCGCAAGCCATGGCGAAGCTGCTGCGGGAGTTCGTCGACAGCGGTTTTGCCAACATCGTGGGCGGCTGCTGCGGCACCACGCCGGAGCATATCGCCGCGATCCGCGAGGCCATCGAAGGTCTGCCGCCGCGGCGGCTGCCCGAGCGGCCGCGCGCGCTACGGCTCTCTGGCCTCGAGCCGCTCACGCTCGGTGCCGGCTCTTTGTTCGCCAATATTGGTGAGCGGACCAACGTGACCGGTTCGGCCCGATTCCGCCGCCTGATCAAGGAGGACGACTTCGAGGCCGCGCTCGAGGTGGGCCGTGATCAGGTCGAGAGTGGCGCGCAAATCATCGACATCAACATGGACGAGGGGCTGCTGGACTCCGAGGCGTGCATGGTGCGCTTTCTCAATCTAGCGGCGGTCGAGCCCGATATCGCCCGCGTGCCCTTCATGGTGGACTCGTCCAAATGGGAGGTGATCGAAGCCGGCCTGCAATGCGTCCAGGGCAAGGCCATCGTCAATTCCATTAGCCTCAAAGAGGGTGAGGAGGATTTCATCGCCAAGGCGCGGTTGGTACGCCGGTACGGAGCGGCCGCCGTCGTGATGGCCTTCGATGAGCAGGGCCAGGCCGATACGCTCGAGCGCCGGGTGGCGATCGCCGAGCGCGCCTACCGGATCCTCACCGAGCAGATTGGCTTCCCACCCGAGGACATCATTCTCGATCTCAATATCTTTGCCGTGGCGACCGGTCTCGAGGAGCACAACAACTACGCCGCCGACTTCATCGAGGCGACCCGGGAGGTCAAGGCAA
>JAKDMQ010000078.1 GCA_030452265.1 Nitrococcus sp. | reverse complement strand
TCGAGCCTACAGGGAGGTATTCACGGCGTGTTCCGCCAGAGCGCATCGCCCCGGGCTCCGATACGGCACACGGCCAATCGTGGCGCAAGGAGTTTAGTGATGAGCAAGGCGATCGAGGACTACGGTTTCATCGGCAACACTGTAAGCGGTGCGCTGGTGGCGCGCGACGGCTGCATCGATTGGCTGTGCCTGCCGCGCTTTGACAGCGATGCCTGCTTCGCGGCGCTGCTGGGCGGGCCCGAGCATGGTCATTGGCGAATCGCACCGGCTGGGCCAATCGGGCACATCACCCGATGCTACCGGCCCAATACCGCGATCCTCGAAACAACCTTCGAAACCGACGACGGCAAGGTTACATTGATCGATTTCATGCCGTTTACCGACGACGAGCGCTACGTCGATGTGATACGGCTGGTTCGCGGGGATGAAGGCCACGTGCGCATGCAGATGGAGCTTACCATCCGGCTTGGCTACGGCCGCGTGGTCCCTTGGGTGCGACGCCAGGACTACGGGCTGAGCGCGGTTGCCGGGCCCGATGCGCTGCAGCTACGCACGTCGGTTGAGCTCAGAGGCAGGAATTTCAGCACCGTCGCCGAGTTCAACGTCGGTGCCGCCGCCGTCATTCCGTTCACCCTGGCGTACCATCCTTCGCACAGGCCGGCGCCACGTTCGGATGCAGACTGCCAAGCGCGCCTTGAGGCGACCACGGAGCGCTGGTGTAGCTGGTCCGGCCGGTGCCAATTCGACCGTGCCGAGGATCATCCCTGGCGCGAGGCGGTCACCCGCTCGCTGATCACGCTCAAAGCCCTCACTTTCAGCCCCACCGGCGGGATCGTCGCCGCCCCCACCACGTCATTGCCCGAACATCTGGGCGGTGTGCGCAACTGGGATTATCGCGTCTGTTGGATTCGTGACGCTACATTCACCCTCTATGCCCTGCTCACCTCCGGCTACCGCCAAGAGGCCCAAGCATGGCGGGAGTGGTTATTACGCGCGGCCGCCGGCGACCCTCGGCAGCTACAGATCATGTACGGGCTTGCCGGCGAGCGCTGTCTGAGCGAATTCCAGCTGCCCTGGTTGCCAGGCTACGCGCAGAGTAGACCGGTGCGCGTCGGCAATGCCGCCTTCGAGCAGCGTCAGCTCGATGTGCCGGGCGAGCTGATGGATACCCTGCACGTTGCGCGCAAGTTCCAGCTCGAGCCCAGCGACGACGCATGGCGGCTGTTGAAGACCATATTGAAGCGGCTGGAGCAGGACTGGAACAAGCCCGATCAGGGGATTTGGGAGGTGCGCGGCGATCCGCGCCACTTCACCCACTCACGGCTGATGTGCTGGACCGCCTTCGATCGCGCGGTGAAGGCGGTGGAGGATTTCGCCCGGTCCGGTCCAGTTGAGCGCTGGCGCGCGCTGCGTGAGGAGATCCATGCTGATATTTGCCGCAATGGCTGGAACGAGGATAAGCGTGCCTTTGTGCAGTATTACGGCGGCACGGCGCTCGATGCATCGCTGCTGCTTATGGCCGCGCTCGGCTTCTTGCCGGCGGATGATATGCGCTTTCGCAGCACCGTCGAGGCCATTGAGCGCGAGCTGGTCGTCGACGGTCTGGTGCTTCGCTATCGCGCAAAGGATACAGCCGACGGGCTGCCGGGTGACGAGGGTGTTTTCCTCGCCTGCAGCTTCTGGCTCGCCGATGCTTACGTCATGTTGGGGCGCTACGATGACGCGGTCGCGCTATTCGAGCGCCTGCTCAGCCTGCGCAACGATCTCGGCTTGCTGGCCGAGGAGTACGATCCGCGCCTTGGGCGCCAGCTCGGCAACTTCCCGCAGGCTTTCTCCCACATCGCTCTCATTAATACCGCGAACAATCTCGCCTGTACCCGCGGTCCGGCCGCGCAGCGCGCCGACGGGCTCGGCCAAGCAACAGCAACTGCCGCGGCTCAGGGATCTCGATGAGGGCAAACGTTGGGGTTCGCAAGCTCACCCCAACCGAGTTGTTTCGACAAACCTTGCAGGTGGCCTTTAATTCGCCTATTTAGGTTACTACAATAATTAATGCGAAGGTGCGCATCACCTGGGATGAGGCCAAGCGGGAGCGCAATCTCGACAAGCATGGGCTGGATTTTGCGGATGCCCACTGGGTGCTGGAATCCCCTTACCGGCTGGATGTGCCTGTGGCGCGCGCAGGCGAGGCGCGTATTCAGTCCTTTGCCTATGTCTTCGAGGTGCTCACCGTGCTGTCGCTCGCCTATGTGGCGCGCGACGAGCAAATCCGCATCATCAGTTTCCGTAAGGCCAGCGCGCAGGAGAGGGAGGTATACCATGAGTGGCTCGCCACAGAGGCCGAGTGAGCGTAAGGCGGTGCTCGACGCTTTGAAAACGCCGCCGCTTGGAGGCGATTTTGTGTGGGACGGCAAGGACGAGGATGAACGCCCGCTGAGCCGTGAGGAGATGCAAGCTGGAATCGCGCAGGAGCGCAAGCGGCGCGGGCGTCCGGTAGGAAGTAATAAGGCGTCTACGACCATCCGCCTTGACAGGGACGTGCTGGAGGCCTTTCGCGCAATGGGGCCAGGGTGGCAAACACGGATGAACACGGCGCTACGCGAATGGTTGCGCAGGCACAAGGCCTAATCAACGTCGTCCCAAGTAAAGCGAGCTCGCTCAGGCTTTACTGAAGACCAATCTGCGTAAACACACACGCGAGTGTTGGGCTGCTCAACTTGGCCGGCCTGCATAGGTTGACGGAGCAACCCCAACACCTCCGATAGCGGCGTTTGGGCAATCGTTTGGGTTCGCCTGCCTGTGCCTGCGGCAGGCAGACAGGCAAGCTCACCCCGACCTACCGAGCTGTCCCACCACATAGAACATGATGTCTTATGCCCGCATCGACAATGCGTCGATTTGAGTTGAGGAATCGGTTTGCTGTCACCAAGTTAGATTAGAACCGAATCACGCCACCAAGGAGAGCAAACCATGGCCGGAGCCAGCGCCACCCTACACGAATCCCCCGATAGTCTAAAAGCGGAGACCATCGATCGGCATCGTGCCTTCGTCTCACTCATGGAGGAGCTCGAGGCCGTCGACTGGTACAACCAGCGCGCCGATGCCGCCGCGGATGAGGAGCTGCGAGGCATCCTGGCACACAACCGGGACGAGGAAAAGGAACACGCGGCGATGGTGCTCGAATGGCTGCGCCGGCGCGATCCGCTGCTCGACGAGCATCTGCGCACTTACCTGTTCAGCGAAGGTTCCATTCTGGCCATCGAGGAACAGGCCGCGCCAGCCGAAGCTACCGCCAGCGCGGAGACTTCACCTGACGGTTCGCTCGGAATCGGCAGCCTACGCACGGAGGTGAGCCGATGAACGGGCTATATCGTGATCTCGCGCCCATTACGTCGGATGCCTGGGCGGAAATCGACAAGGAGGCCTTGCGGACATTCAAGACCTATCTCGCGGCCCGCAAGCTGGTTGACTTCACCGGTCCCCTGGGTTGGAGCACATCGGCTATCAATCTCGGGCGAGTGCAGGCGCTGTCCGGGAGACCGGTGCAGCAGGCCGAGGCGCGGCTGCGCCGGGTGCAGCCGCTGGTGGAGGTGCGCGTGCCCTTCGAGCTCTCCCGCGCGGAGCTGGATACGATCGACCGGGGCAGCAAGAACGCCGACCTGCAGCCGCTCATCGATGCCGCCCGCCATGCGGCGCTGGCGGAGGATCACGCCGTGTTCAACGGCTACCCGGCGGCCGGCATTCAGGGTATCGGTGAAACCGCTGCCGGCTCCGCGCTGACCGTCACAACGGACTACCATGAGTACCCGACGGTCGTTGCCGAGGCAATCGAGACTCTGCAGACGCGCGGCATCGATGGCCCCTATGCGATAGCCCTCGGGCCGCGCTGCTTCACCGGGCTGCAACGAACGTTCACCAGTGGCGGCTACCCCGTGGTCGAGCACGTGCGCCGCTTGCTGGACGGACCGATCGTCTGGGCGCCGGCGATCGATGGCGCGGTCGTGCTGAGCCTGCGCGGCGGCGATTTCGAGCTCAGCATCGGGCAGGACTTCTCAATTGGCTATTTATCGCATGATGCGACAACGGTGCGCCTCTATATCCAGGAGAGTTTCACCTTCCAGCCGCACACACCGGAAGCCGCGGCGGTGCCACTGCGCTACTCAGCAGATGAGAGTGAATAGCCGTGTGTTGCGCTTGCGCGCCTGTCGGACCCGGCCCCCTGCCGGGTCCGCACTTTATGCCGTTGACTTTGTCCAAACCGGCAACTTGGCTAGTTTAAGAAAACTTGAAGGAGCTCACGATGTCCGGAACAAGAATGGAAAACTTTAGGCTTACCAAGGTTGTCGACGGTGATACGGTAAAGGTGCAGTTCAGACCGTGTAGGGCGCAATAGCGCAGCGCATTGCGCCGCACGTTCTCCACTTTCGGCAACTCGCGCAGCTTTGGAAATCGACGATTCCTTTGGAATCCCGCAATGCCGATCAAACGCGGCCTAGCGGGCAAATGAAAAGGAGTGAAGGCTTGCGGAGAACATTCGGCACATTACGGCCTGATCGGCCTAATGCGCCCTACGGCAACTAGTGCAAGCGGCGTTGTAGGCAACAATCAAGACTATGTGTTACGTCCCAGTTGATTGCGAGCGCTTCCTGTCGGCATGGCCGAGATCCTTGCCGGGGGCTATTTGGTCGCGGATGAGTTGTTTCAGCTCCGTAATTTCCGGGAAGCGGCCCGCCTCCTTTCGTGACCAAACGCACGTGCCGTTGGCAATTACCTCGAAGATGCCACCAGCTTCCGGATGTAATGATAATTCTGATATTTCTTGCTCAAAAGTTGTTAGTAGTTCCTGTGCCATCCAGGTTGCCCGAAGCAACCAGCGACATTGGGTGCAGTAATGTATTGCGACCTTATTATCCACCATGAAGTCCTTCAGCAAGCGTCCAGATGGCACTATCGCGCAAAAATGAAAGCACTTCAATCATCAGGTCGTTTATGGGCGGGCACTTCTCGTCCGCGGCCTTTAGAATTGCAGTTTCTGATTGTACATATTTAGCTCGCGACAGTTCTGCTCGGCAGTTATCGACAAGTTTTCGAGCCGTTTGCGGCGTGGTTTCCAAATGGAACTGGAGACCGATAACATGTTTACCGAGCTGAAATGCTTGATTCGTGCAGGCATCGCTTTGCGCCAAGCGAACCGCGCCCGCTGGCAGATCGAAAGTTTCTCCGTGCCAATGAAAAGGTTCCATTAGCGCTGGAAAACGAAAATACACGGGATCGTCTATCGGTACTGCATGCACGGGAAACCAGCCGATCTCCTTGCAATGATTTGGAAACACCCGGGCGCCCAGTGCACTGGCAATGAGTTGTGCCCCGAGGCAAACTCCCAGGGCTGGCTTGCCGGTCTCAATGGCGCTGCGAATGAACTGTTTCTCTTGCACAAGCCAGGGAAACTCATGCTCGTCGTTTGCGCTCATTGGGCCGCCCAAGATGAGAAGGAAATCTATGTCATCGAGGTCCGGCAACCGCGTCGATTCAAAGAACCGTGTATCGGTGATCACGTAGCCCGCTCCTCTGAGCCACGGCTCGATGCTGCCGAGACCTTCGAAAGGAACGTGCTGCAAGTAGTGGGCGCGCATACCTTATCCCTTGGATGGTGAGCGTAGTGGACTGGGTCTCAGTCCCTGGTCACTTACAGGGCCGAACCGAAGCGATCTTCGTGATCGCAGCTTGGCGGCGGAGCCTCCGGCAATGCGGCAGACAATGGTATCCAGCTACCACTTAATTCCGCTAGGATCGCGCAGTCAAGGTCAATTCGAGCGGCGCAGGCGATGGCTGTAAAGAAACACGCGGCAAGCAAGAAAAAATCCCGGCCGGCTTCGATCGGCCAGGGCTGGCGGACTACGGACGCGGAGGAGATCGAACGCCGCCGCCAGCGCGCGGAGTCGGAGGGCCTGCGCGTGCGCGCGGATGCCGCCGCCGGCGCCCATTTCGCCGCTTATTGGGTGCAATCGGGCAGCGGGCGCGGCTACCGGGTGGAGTTTCGCTCTCAGGAGCAGCCTATCAACTCCTGCGGCTGCCCGGATTACGAGGTCAACGGCCTCGGTACCTGCAAGCATATCGAGGCGGTGTGTCAGCATCTGCGGGGCAAACGCAAGCCAGCGCCGCGGGCCGGTACCGAGGTCTACCTTGATCGTAGCGATCAGCACGGAAATGGCCCAACAGTGCGCGTGCTGTGGGCGCATCGACAGCGCGCCGATGACGACGTCCGCCAAGTGGTGGAGCCGTTCTTCGGCGCCGCCGATCTCCTGCTCGGCGAGCCGGCCGATGCCATCCCGGCGCTTGGCCGCGCGCTGCGCGAGGCGCGGCTGGGGCCCGACCGGGTCCGGCTCTCCGAGCACATCACACCGTGGGTCGAACGCCTACAGCGCAAGCGTCGCCAGGAGGACGACCGAAAGCACTTACTCGCCGATGTCGCCGCCGGCAAGCGCGATCTCGACGTCGTCCACTTCCCGCTCTACGCCTACCAGCAGGAGGGCATGCTGCACCTCGCCTTCAGCGGCCGTGCCATCCTGGCGGACGAGATGGGGCTGGGCAAGACCGTGCAGGCGGTGGCCGCCTGCGAGCTGCTACGCCGGCTCCAGGGAGTCGAGCGCGTGTTGGTGGTCAGCCCGGTCTCCGTGAAGACCGAGTGGGAGGAGCAGATCGCCCGATTCACCGATCTTCCAGCGCAGGTAATCCGCGGGCGGCGCCAGGACCGGCTGCACCAGTACCGCCGGCCCGCCTTCTTCAATCTGGTCAACTACGAGCAGATCCGCTACGACGGCGAGGACATCCAGCGCCTGCTGATGCCGGAGATCATCGTTCTGGATGAGGCCCAGCGCATCAAGAATTGGCAAACCAAGACCGCCGAGGCGGTCAAGCGCCTGTCGAGCCCGTATGCCTTCGTGCTGACGGGAACACCGCTGGAGAACCGCATCGACGAGATCTATTCCATTGCCCAGGTCGTGGACCCCCACGTGTTCGGGCCTCTGTTCCGCTTCAACCGCGATTTCCATAAGCTCGACGAGAAGGGTCGACCGGTGGGCTACAAGAACCTGGATGCGCTGCATCGGCGTCTGCGGCCCGTGCTGCTGCGCCGGCGCAAGGCCGACGTCGAGGATGAGCTGCCAGAGCGCACGGTCAACACCTATTTCGTGCCCATGCACGAGGAGCAAGGTACGCGCTACGAAGAATACAGCGCGGAGGTTGCGCGCCTCGCGTACAAGGCACGCAAGCGGCCCTTGACGCCGGCCGAGTTCCAGCGCCTCCAGCAGCAGCTCGCCTGCATGCGCATGCTCTGCGACACGCCCTACATCCTGGACCAGGATTGCCGGGTATCCCCCAAACTGGAGGAGCTCGGCCGGATCCTCGACGATCAGCTCGCCGATCCCGAGAACAAGATCGTCATTTTCTCGGAATGGACGCGCATGCTAGAGCTAGTACGCGAGCATGTCGAGACGGGCGAAATCGGTTACGCCCTGCACACGGGGCAGGTGCCCCAGGACCGCCGCCGTGACGAGCTCAACCGCTTCAAGCAGGATCCGGCCTGCCGCCTCCTGCTCAGCAGCGATGCGGGCGCCACCGGCCTCAACCTCCAGGCCGCCAACATAGTGATCAACATCGACCTGCCCTGGAATCCGGCCCGCCTCGAGCAGCGCATCGCGCGCGCCTGGCGTAAGCATCAGCGGCGCCACGTGAGCGTAGTCAACCTCGTCTGCGAAAACAGTATCGAGCATCGCATCCTGCATCTGCTGGAGCAGAAGCGCGCGCTCGCCGAAGGCGTGCTCGACGGGACGGGCGAGACCGAAATGGAGCTTCCCTCCGGGCGTAAAATGCTCATCGAACGGCTGGAATCGCTCATGGGGACCCGGCTTGCGGATCAGGAGCCGGCCGCGGAAGAAGCGCCGCCCGCGGCGTGGGCTCTCGAGGATCTGCCGCGCGAGCTGGAAGCGCGCCAACCACAATGCTTGCAGGCCATGGCGGTCTACTACGACTCGGACCATGGTGGCCGGACGGTCCTGGCCGTCGTCGCCGGCAACGCTGAAGTGCGGCGCGATGAGCTGGCCTGCGCAGCGGCCCGCACCGAAGCTCGGCCGGCCGTCGAAGTCGTCGACCGCGACACCATGGCGACCATTCAGCGCCTGGTGCAAGCGGGAATCCTCTCCATTAATGCGCCCGAGCAGGCCCTCCACGGCACACTGGCGGACTCGACGCGCGCCAACGGCAAGGAGCGCCGGCGCCGGATCGAGGCGGCCCGCCGGCGGCTTGCTGATGCCGAGCGCAAATTGCGCATGGCCCGCGTCCTTGCCGAGGGCGGCTTTGACGGCGAGGCGGCCGGTCCACTGGCAGAGTCCCTGGAGGAAGCGCTAGGCGCCCTTGGGGATAGCGGCGATGAAGAGCTTCCGAATCCGGTACCACTGGCCCAAGTCCGCTCTGTGCTCGCCCCACGGGCCGCGCTCGGGGACGACACGCTCGCCTTATTGGCGATCCTGCGCGAAAGCAAAGCCTATGCGCCGCCGGGCGCAGTTGAGACCGTCGCAAAGGCCATCGAGGGTATCGGCACGAGCCTCGATCGCCAATCGTTACAATGATCTGCGCTGGTGCTTGGGAGCCCGGTGATCGCCGGCTCAGCGCCGGTGCGCCGCGGCGACTCGGCGAAATCCGCCGGGCATGAGGTGCGCTCGCACGGCTGAGGTGGTGGTATAATCAGCCAACCGGAGACCCGAGTGTCGCAGAGTCACCCGATCCGTACAGGAGGGCGCGCGATGAAGAGCAAGTCAATCAATAGCTATCACTGCGAAGTGTGCCAAAAAACCACGCGTCATTTCAAAGTACCCTTTGATGATGTGATGCGAGAAATAGGCGATACTAGTGCTTTATCCAAAATGACGCATAAAGTGAAATCACTCTTCGGATCGCTGAGCTCTATGTCTAAACCTGAAATCTACAAGTGCATAGGCTGTCGTAGCTTCCTTATGCCACATCTGGGCACGGAGCATTGTTATGCGATCGATCACGAATTTCAGCCTTGGCATGTGGTGCAACGCAATCCGAACATGATGCGGGAAGTTAGGGAAAAATATAACCCAAACTTGTAATACCGAAGTCAGCCCTCGCGGTTGGAATAAAGCCCAGCGAAGCGGTTTGGTAAAAGTGTGATGTTCGAGCCCAAGGTTCTGTTCGCAACCGACCTCAACGGGGATCTCGCACGCGGGCTGCGCCTTGCGACTGACTTGGCGCTGCAACACACCGCGACGCTGTTGCTGCTGCATGTAGTACCCTTCCGCGCCGCCGATGGCGAGGGGCTCATGCACCGTGTCCTCGATATCTCCATGCGGCACCCCGATGAGGTGTTGGCGGGCCTCACGCCGAGCAACCCTGCTGTGCCCTTCCGTCACATCCTGGAGAGCGGAGACCCCGAGGAGCGCATCCTAGAGGTGGCCAAGCGCGAGGAGGTGGACCGCCTCGTGCTCGAGGCCCGTCCGCGCTCGGCTTTGCGGCAGGCGCTTGGGCGCAGTGTGGTCGAACGGCTCGTGGCGCGCGCTCCCTGCCCGATCGTAATCTACCGTGCGCCGCGCCCCGCTACGGACCGGCCGATGACGCGCCAGCGCGCGCAGTTCCACGCGGAAGCCCCGTTTGAGGCGCTGCAGGTCATGCTGGGCGCGCGGGTGGACGCGCTGGAGCACTGGCTATCCGCGCAACAGGATGCGGTGCGCGCCATAGCTGAGCGGGTGAGCGTTCAGGAGCGTGTAGCAAGCCTGGTCGGCGGGCCGGGGCGGGAGTTGGGGCCAAGTCAGCGCACACGTGCACGGCGGCTGCTCGAGCTCGAGATTGGGGAGTTTGGCCGGTCGATGGGTGCGATTGGGGGTCACTTGTTTGACCTGAAGGGTGAAGCCCTGCTGCGCCATGGAGTCAGCGCCGATCTCGAGGATGCTCGTGCTTGCTTCCTGGATCGCGTGCGTGCGCAGGGCGCGGCGGTATCCGTCCCGTTGTCAGCCACCTCGAACGGTCCTCGCTCCGGTGGGGTTGTCCTAAGCGCCGCTACGGTGCTGGTGCGTGGGGCGCAAGATGCCTTACTAGTCTACGTATTCGACGCACGCCGGGATTTCCTGCGCATTCTCGCGCAGCCCGGCACCATACCATCAGCCGAGACCTATGCGTTCGATGAAAGGGGCGTCATGCTCTCCAACAGCCGGTTTCCTGAACAGTTGCGCCGCGTTGGGCTGCTGCCGTCGGATAAGATGGTCCAAGCGCCCCGCTTGGTACGGGTGTGCGACCCGGGTGGCAATCTCCTCACCGGCTACCACCCTTGCCCGCCCCTGGAAGGATGCCCACTCACGCTCATGGCAGAGCAGGCCACGGCGGGGCACAACGGTTTCGATAACCGGGGATACCGCGATTACCGCGGCGTCGAGGTCGTTGGGACTTGGCGTTGGTTGGCCGCCTACGGATTCGGCGTGGCCGCCGAGATGGACCGGCCGGCTGTGTAGATCGCCGTCCGCAGGCAGGCAAGGCGCTAATCCGCCCAACCGGGGTCGTTCAAAAAAAAAGCCGACCCGAATCGGTGGAGCCCTCGTCCATCCGACTCGCACCAGCCCTCTTGCACCGCCCCTGCTGAATGAACGCGCGTGGCGGTCGATTGCCCGAAAGCTAACGGCCCGAGCCGTCCCAGGCCCGGGCGAGCATCATGTAGTTTCCTATTTCTTTTCGTCGGCAGCCATTATGCGGCATTTCAGCGCTGCGTCCATCGCGAGGTGCCAATGACGTGGAGTAATCCGCCAGAACTTGCATTCGTCGGGGTCGGCGTCATCGGGGCTGTGCGGCTTCTGCAGCTCTTCGATGGTTTTATTCTCGTAGCATTCCACGGCAAAGTTTTTGGTCTGCCCGGTAAGCTCGTCGATCGGGACCATCAGCCCGGTGAGCTCGTCCATCTTGTCCATAGGCCCTCCTCGTATCGTTTCCGGCCAATCGCCATTAATAATAGTACAGTGATACTAATAATAGTAGAGAGACGTTGTTGTGCGGCCCGGCGAAAGAACGCCCCATTGTCACGGAGATCCGATTCGGCGTCATCGAGCCGCACATCTCTCTGCACCGAGACCGGCAGCCGGGTCTGTACAAGACGATCCTCCTCGGCAACAATCGGGTGCCAGCGCAGTCCGGCGATTCGGCCATTGACCTTAACTTGGCAAAACCGGATGGCCGGCACGGGTGAGATGATCCGCCGCGCCGGCGACGTGATCGCCCGGAGTATGCGCGCGGCGACAGGCAATCGACATATAAGGAGGCAAGCGGCTGTGGCTACGCAGATGAGGCAACGCTTATGAGCACGGACAAACTCGCACTCTCCACGGTCGGCGTCCGGTTCAGCGACTTTGACGAAGATCCGGCGGCCACCCGCGGTCTCATTTGGGGACACCGGGCGGGTATACTGCGCAACATGACCACGATCACCGTGGTATCCGCCGGCTCTCTGCCAATTTATCCTTCCGCCACCAACTACGTCGAGATCAACCGGGAAGGAAAGGTTTGCGTCAACAAGGCCGGTTTCACCAACGGGCATATTCCGCTGCGGCGGATCACGACCAGCGCCGAGGCCATTACGGATTCCATCGACCAGCGTGCCTTGATGGTGCTCTCGTTGGACAACTTCAAAAGCGATGGCAGCGTACCCATGACCGGGGACCTGCGGATGCAGCGCAACGCCATCAAGGCCTATGCCGAGACGCTGGCAAAGCCGAAGATCCTCCGCGGCAACCTGAAGATCATCCTCTCGGTGGCGAACGTGTTCTTGGTCACGCTGAACGACGATGTCAAAAATCTCACTTTCGAGAGCGCGCCTGATGCCGGTAAGGCCGGATCCGTTACGCTTATCCTCACCCAGGACGAGACCGGTGGCCGCGGCATCACCTGGCCGAAATCGGTCAGATGGCCGGAGGGCACCGCGCCGGCAATCGCTAGCGGCGCGGGCAGCGAGACCGTGTTGCGGTTTCTCACGATCGATGGCGGATTGACCTGGCGCGGCTTTCTGGTCGGCAAGGACTTCGCGTGATGGCGCGCAGTAGGATAATGGCTGCTGTCCGGGCGTCGTAATAAATGGCAACGGGCGCTCGCATACGGGTTGTGAGGCGGTAATTTTTGCGATTATGGTTGACAAGCTTGAAATTCAGGGATGATATCGATATGCGCCGCCGGCAATTCCTGCGCCGCCTGGCAGGGATCGCCGGCGGTATGATAGTTGGGGCCATTGACCAATCGAGCGCGCTCGCCGCCTTGGGACGTGGCGGCAAGATAGATGAGGGCGTGGCTGGCGAGGTTGCGCGTCAGAGCGAGAGTGAATTTTCCAGCTACGATTTACCCCCGGATGGCAACCGGCTGATCGGCCATGCCCACTGGGTAAGCGCGTGCGCGCAAGATACCTTGCTCGATATCGGGCGGCACTTCGATCTGGGCTATTGGGACATGGTCCTGGCGAACCCCGACGTCGATATCTGGCTGCCGGGTGCCGGCACGCGAGTGCTGATTCCCAGGCGATTCATTCTCCCCAGCGCCCCCAGGGACGGCATCGTCGTCAATGTCCCGGAGCTGAGGCTGTACTATTACCCACCGGCAGCGGAGGGTAAGCCCCGACAGGTCGTAACCCATCCAGTCGGCCTTGGCCGGCAGAACTGGCGCACGCCGCTCGGCCATACCACGGTCGTTGACAAAATCGCGCATCCGGCGTGGTATCCGACAGAAGCGATTCGTGCCGAGCATGCCGCCCACGGCGACCCGCTACCGGCAGTCGTACCGGCTGGCCCGGACAACCCGCTTGGCCAGTACGCGCTGCTGCTGGATATGCCGGGCTACCTGATTCACGGTACCAACAAGCCTTATGGTGTGGGGATGCGTGTATCCCACGGCTGCGTGCGGCTCTACCCCGAGGATATCGCGAGCCTCTTCCACGACGTTGCAAGGAGCACCCCCGTGTATATCATCAACCAGCCTTACAAACTTGCCTGGCACCGTGATGAGCTACTCATCGAGGTGCAACCCTCGCCGGGGCCGAACGACTTCACGAGTCTCGAGCGCGATCGACACTTGGCAATGCTGTCTCGGCTACGCCACGACGTGGCGCGCACGGCGCACGCCGCCGGCTACACATTCGCCCGGCAAGATCTCGATTTGCTGTTACGTCGATTCTCGGGTGTTCCCGAGCCGCTGCCACTCATATGAGCCGGAGCCGCGAGCGAGCGCGCGTGACAGATTTCTGAGGCATCGCGGCCATGGACTGGCTGTCGCTCTCCTTGCTTAGCGCGCTCAGCCTGGCCTCGGCGGACGCCTGCTCGAAAAAATTCTTGGGGCAGTACTCGGCGCGCGAAATGGTGCTGGTGCGCTTTGCCTATTCCGCCCTGCTCTTGGCCCCGTTGCTCTATTTCAATCCACTTCCCGCGGTGCCGCCGGCATTTTGGGGTTGGCTCGCGCTGGCCTTGCCGCTGGAGATTATCGCCATGCTGCTCTATATGCAGGCGATTCGCGATGCTCCGCTGTCGCTCACTATGCCGTATCTCGCGTTTACCCCGGTGTTCACGACTTTGATGGGCTATCTGTTATTGGACGAGCAGGTTTCGGTGCAAGGCCTAATCGGGATCATTCTGGCCGTCACCGGTGCCTATCTGCTCAATCTGGAGGCCGTCGGGAGGGGCGGGTGGCGTGGCGGATTCAAGCCTTTGCGCGCAATCCTGAGCAATCGTGGCTCCCGTAGGATGCTCGCGGTGGCGATCATCTATGGTGTAACCTCGGTGATCGGCAAGATCGAGCTGCAATATGCGCCGCCGTGGAGCTTCGCGGCTTTGTACTTCG
>JAKDMQ010000297.1 GCA_030452265.1 Nitrococcus sp. | reverse complement strand
GACCCGGCACTGCTAGCCGCTGCCCTCGGCGACATTGCCCGTGCCCGAGGTATGTCGCAGATTGCGAAGGATTCCGGCATCACACGCGAGGCCCTGTACAAAGCCCTTCGACCCGGTAGCGAACCGCGTTTCGAGACGATCAGCCGCGTTTGTGCTGCCTTGGGCGTGCGCCTGGTAACACGACTGCGTGTTCTACCCCAGCAACGGATACGGAGCGGCCTAGACAATAAGGGTAAATGGTAAGGCGTCAGCGTAATTCCCCGGCATGGACGCATGTGAATTGGAATTAGGCGTTCTTCCTGAAATACCCATCCAGCTCGATATTGAGTACCGAGGCATCAAAGTATTCGGGATCAAAACCTTCGCCAAGCCACTCGCTCAGCTCCGAGTGGTTTGGATGCTTGGGATCGCGGATCGCCTCCAAGAGATTCTCATAGCCAAAAATGCCCCCGCAGTCCTCGGGCGGGCAGGCGCGCTTGCCTTTTAGGCACCGCGGCAAGGGCTCGCCCTCCTCAAATGGAAGCACTTTCTCCACCTTGAGTTTATGCTCCCAGCCGTCTCCGAAATCATATTCATAGATGGCTGACGAACCCTCCGCCGGCAGAAGCTCCCTCAATTTAACGCGCGCTTCGTTCTTTATATCCATCGGGAGAGTTGTATCCGGTACGCCGAAGTATTGTTCGCCCGCTACGAATTGATGCAGATGATAATTCTCCCAACCCATGGTGATTTGCAACAGCTCGTGAAACTTCGGTAGCAACATGTTGTTGGGCACGAGTATCCGGCGCCAGATGGGCGGCTTGCTGTGGATCAACGTGACCTTGACCTGATAAACGCTCGGCCTGGATTTGCCTGTCATAATGTATCCATTCACCTGCGTAGGGCGGATTAGCGAGGCGTAATCCGCCATCTTCATTGCGCTACGGTGGCGGTCCACGCCTCCAGGTATTGGGATCTCCATGAGTCGACGCCGCCGGTGGCGATGCAGCTCCGCGTGGACGGGACCAGGATAACCCAAGTCTATTATCTCGTCTAAATTCAATGCCTGCGGCGGGAACCTACGAAGCGAAAACAAGCAAACAGGGGACAGACCTTTCGGGACAGACCTCAATTTCTCCTAATTTGTCCGGAAAATCTTGGTCTGTCTCCAATTTGACCCACATGCGGGCAGCACAGAGGAAGCGGACACGGTGGTGTTCACACCCGCTCGATCAGGGTAGCGATCCCCTGACCGACGCCGATGCACATCGTGCACAGCGCGTAGCGGGCGCCGGTGCGCTGCAACTGGTAGACGGCGATCGTGACCAGCCGCGCGCCGCTTGCACCGCGCGGATGGCCCACGGCGTTTGCACCGCCGTTTGGGTTGACGTGCTCGGCGTCATCCGGCTCGCTGCACGGGGACGACCAGCTCGAATGCGCGACGACGGCAGAGCCCGGAAATTAGTGTAAACGGCGCAACATCACCGTAACCCCACCGTAATCCAGCCCGCCGTACCGCGCTTAGCGACCAAGCGATGCGGCGCGGTCGCGACTGTGACGTTGCGGCGCGCCGCGGCGAAAGGCGTTTATACTCCACATATACGCCGCTCCCCGGAATAAAAGAATCAGCTGGAAGGTTGATGGCAGGCTATACATACGACGCCTTTGTGTCGCACAACAGTGCCGACAAGCCGGCGGTGGAGACCATTGCCGCGGCGCTGGAAGCTCAGGGCTTGCGTTGTTATCTGGATAAGTGGGACATCCTGCCGCGTGAGCAATGGCTGAGAAACCTGGAAACCGGGTTAACCGCAAGCCGCACGATTCTCATCTTCATCGGCACCGAGGGCATCGGTCCCTACCAGCAGGCGGAGGCCGACGCCGCGCTGCGGCGGCAAATACAACAACGAGAGGATTGCGTGATCCCGGTGCTCTTGCCGGGTGCTTCACCGGAAGACGTTGCCAAACTCTCGGTTTTTCTCCAGGGCACGCATTCCCTACGGTTTTATGATCTGCATGAACCGTTACCGCATCGTATTCTATTGGGCCTGGTACGAGGGGACGACCCCAGCCATCTGCGTGAGTTAATCCGACAGCAAACGGATGTCCCTGCTGACTTGCTGCAAACGCTCGATCACTGGCTCAGCGGTTTGCACATCGAGTGGCGGGAGCAAGACAAAGCCTACCGGGTCAGTGAAGGGCAAGGGAAATCGTGCCTGCGCATACCCGATCTCAGTGCCAGCCCCAATCCCGACCGCATCGACTACCTGCTGAATTGGAAAAGCCGCCTTACCCCAATGCTGGGCAGGGAAGTGGAACTGCAAGCCTTGCAGCAATGGGCGCAGGAAAAGGCCAAAATCAGCATCCGCATGCTGATAGGAGAAGGCGGGGTCGGCAAGACCCGCCTCGCCTTTGAGTTGGCTGCCCAATTGCAGGCCCAGGGCTGGCAGGCCGGTGAAGCGCAGGGCCTGGAGGGCGAGTGGTATACCGGCAGTCTCGGCAGCTTGCTGATCATCGATTACCCCGAGCAACGGCCGGAACAAATCACCGCCCTGCTGGAAGCGCTTGCGCTCATGCCGCCGCCGCAACGCAAGCTGCGGGTATTATTGCTCGGGCGCAATGGCAATTTCCTGAACAAACTGCCACAAGCCGCGCAAAGCCTGGTCACGCCCCACATGGCGTTATCCGGGCTGGCATCCGATGACCCGGCTTCCTGGGACCTATTCCAACAAGCCTGGCAACGGCTGCACGCGCTCAAAGGGCAAGCCGTCCCAACGCTGCCCATGACGCCGGAAACGTTTGCGCAGTGGCGGGGGCAAGCCGACCTGCGCAATCGCCCGCTGTTTATCCTGGCGCTGGCGATCCGCCTGATGCTCGATCCCAAGGCGACGGAATTGGGCGGCAAGGACATCATCCGGGTGCTGACCCAGCAATACGAAGTCAACCGGCTCAAAAAAGAAGCGACAAAACGAAGTATCGATGAGAACGCGCTGGTTGTGCTGCGCGCCCTGGCGGCGCTATCGGGACGGATGCAGGGCGCGGCATTACGCGGGTTCGTCCAGGCAAGCGCGGAGCTGAAGCTGGATATCGAGATCCCCCCTTTGCCCCAACTGAAAGCGACCAGCCTATGGTCAGAGCAAGCGCTCCCCGCCCTGCAACCCGACCTCCTGGCCGCCGACCTGCTGCATTATGCACTGACCGAATCGGCAGCGGATCAAGCGGGCCCGTGGCAATACCTGGCATTGGCAGCCGCGGCGGATAGCGCGCAGGCGAGCTCGATATTTGGGCGGCTGATTCATGACGCACAGAGCGTATTGGGCCAGGAGTGGCCTCTGGATAAGCTGATTAATTGGATATCCCAAGTGCCTGAGCGTTGTGAAACGCTGAATCCCGCCTTGAATCGAAGCAACCTGGAACGGACCCTGCTGCCCCTGGCGATAGCAATTGATAAGGCGTTGTTGGCGCAAGCGGATTCACCCCAAACGCGAGCGCACCACCTCAACAACCTGTCGCTTCGCCTGGCCGAGAGCGGGGAGCGGGCGGCGGGCTTGCAGGCCATCCGGCGGGCGGTGGAGATT
>JAKDMQ010000010.1 GCA_030452265.1 Nitrococcus sp. | reverse complement strand
TGCTCGGTCAGCTCTTCGGCCTGGCGCCAACTGCCGGCATCGATCACGAGCCAGCCATGATGCGGATCAATGTAGCCGAACGTGCGCTTGGTGCACGTAAACGCGCGCGGCAGGAGCTCCAAGGTGATTTCTTCTTTCATGCGGCTTTTCTCGCGCCGCCCGAGCGTGCGCGATTCCCGCTCCTCGCGCTCGGTCACGCGCTCTTCCAGCGCGTCGCGGATGACGGCCGGGGGCAGGATGCGCGATTCTTGCTGCAGGCAGACCAGCAGCGCGCCGTTGGTGGCATGCACTAGCTGCCGGGCTTTTCGTCCAAGCGGCGCTACCCACCCTTGGACAGCGAGCTCGGAGCGGCCAATGGGCTGAAATGCAAACTGAGCGAGCTCTTGCTCCAGCCGCTCGACGGTGAGCGCAAAGCCGTCGGTCAGGTCGTAGATGCACAGGTTTTTGAACCACATCGCAAGCGATCTCCTTGCCAGCCGCGGATAAACGAAATTCTTAGAACCCCAATCAAATCTCTAATTGCGTCATTGAGACGCAGGCCGAGCCCATCGCGCCTTTTGCAATAACAAGATGGATCCCGGCTTGCGCCGGGATGACGATGCAGTATGGGGGCTTCGAGGTCCCCACCTGTTATCGCCTCGTGGCCGTATGCGGCGGATTTGGTCACCGACAAGCGCGGCGGTGTGTTCCCCGTCCCATGCTTGGCCCCCACGCGCTAGCAGCGCCGGGGGCCCGACATGATAGATCAGATGCTCGTGTAGTGGGATGGATGAATTTGCTGAGCGTGACGCCCGCGTCCTGGATGAGCAGCGATCCTTGATTCCATGGCGAACGTCGGCTATTCCCCAAGGGGTTCGTGACGCGCGGCTGTGCTATTGTCGCAGGTTAGGATCTTTGTGCCTTGGTTACCGTAAATATGCCAAACCACGATGATTGGAGGTGACATCATGGCGAGGACCGAATCCACCATGTTGTCGCTGGGCACGCATGCCCCCGACTTCATGCTCTACGATACCGACGAGAACGTCGTCACGCTCGCGGATTTCGATAGCGCCACGGCTTTCTTGGTCATGTTTCTGTGCAATCATTGCCCCTATGTCAAGCACATACAGCGCGGGTTGGCGGACTTCGCCCGTGAATACCAGGCGAAGGGGGTGGCGATAGTCGCGATCAGCTCGAACGACGTCGAGAAGTACCCGGATGACGCTCCAGAGCGCATGAAAGAGGAAAAAGAGCAGGCCGGCTACCCGTTCCCGTATCTCTATGACTACACGCAGGACGTTGCCACAACGTATCGTGCCGCCTGCACGCCCGATTTCTTCCTCTTCGATCAGGAGCGCCGGTTGGTTTACCGGGGACGATTCGATTCCAGCAGCCCGGGCAAATCGGATCCGGTCACGGGTGAGGATCTGCGACATGCCGCGGATGCGTTGTTGAGCGGGGCCGAGATGCCGCAAACGCAGTATCCCAGCATCGGTTGTAATATCAAATGGAAGCCGGGCAACCAGCCGGATTTCTATCAGGGCAAATTCGAGGGTCGCTTGGACAGTTGAACCGGCGCTGGCCCTAGATACGCAGGCGTCGGCGGATTCGATCATGGCGGCGCAGTTGCTCGAGCTCTTCCTGCGAAGGTAGCACCGGTCGGTCGCGATTGCGATCGACTGTGCAGAGAAAGCCGAGCGGCTCGCCGCCAACGGCATGGAACTGATGGAAGGTGCCAGGGGCGATGTAGATACAGTCATGCAGGCCGATGGCCTCCACCCGATCGCCCAGTATGACCTCGCCGGCGCCGCGCAGCACCACGACCGTATGTGGATGTTGATGGTGCTCCAGGCTCGAGTAGCCCCCAGGCTGCAGCTCGAAGTAACGCGAGAGGAAGCTGGACGCCTGCTCGTCCTCGCGCTCGCCAATGAGGCATTGTCGGCTGATGGCATGAAAGTGACTGCCCTCCGTCTTGTACTCCCGCAGAGGCACGCCTTCCCAGCGGTAGCCAAGGGCCCGAACGACCTTGGATCTGTCCATAGCACTCAGCTCAGTCGGTAATTGCCTGTTTGAGCTTCCGGGAGGCGGCGATGAGATCGCCTTGTCTATAGAGGCTCGCGCCGATGAGAAAAATAGTGTCTGGCCCGTAGCGCTTGGCCCAAGCAGCGGCCCGCTCGGTGCTCATGCCCCCGCCCGGGGTGGGGAAGCTTGCGGCGAGCTCGCCGAGCGGCTCGCGCAGGCGTTGATTGATCTTCTCACACAATGCGCGGCTAAAGCCAAATCGACCGCCCACGTTTGGATAAATTACGGCATCGGCACCGGCGATCCGGAAGAGATCCCCTAACAACAGCTCGGCGGCGATCCCGTGGCTTGGGTGTAGATAGGCGCCGGTGAGTGCCGGATGAGCCATAACGATCAAACCGCATTGATCGCGGATCCAGCGCATCGAATCCAAGCCGGTCAGCCAGGGATTGACCAGCACGCCCAGGCAACCGGCTTGCTTGGCATGACGTGTACGCTCGGCAAGCTCCCATGAGGCGGCGGTTACGTTGGGGAAGTACAGGGTGTGGCCGCCCGTCTCGCGATTGGCGGCGCTGATCGCGGCCTGGCAGTATTCAACGCGCTCCCTGAACGGGGCGCTTGCCTGATTGGCAAGGCCGTGGTCATCTTTGACGATATCGAGACCGCCCAAGGCGAAATCCCGGCACAGGCGCGCGAGCTCTCCCGAGCGCAGACCCATCGGCTTGAGCGCGGTCGCGAGCAGCGGGCGATTCTCGATGCCCATGAGTCCGCGCACTCCGGCGATGCCGTAGCCTGGCCCGCCAAAGGTCGCAAGCAATCGATTCGGCCAGCGGATATCCACGATGCGGATGCCGCGTTTGAGCGAGATGTTACCGAACAGTACGTTGAGGCACTGCGTGAGATCCGGGCCGATGCTCTCGACGGGGTAGGAGATCCGCGCGCTGTATCGCGCTCGACCCGCCGGCGTAACGGACTCGACACGGCCGACCATGCGCTGCATGAGAGCATCGGATACGAGCTCTCGCGGCAGCTCCGCTGTCTGCTCCAATGAGATGTCGAGGGCCTTGGATTGCGCTGACTCGCCCCGTGACAGCGTAAGCCGGTAGACGACTTCGAGTCGCTCGGTCATAGGTTCGAGAGCTCTAGCAGCTTGTCGGACTGAGATTCTGGCCGGAGCAAATAACCGCGACGCCTAATGCGCGAACGCCGTTTCGCCCTCAGTCAGCTCGGTAGGTTGGCGGTGAGCTTGCGAACCCCAACGTTCATGAGCAGTTACGCCTAATTACGTGTGGCCGGGCTGCTGGGCTGGTTTCATTTTGCTGTTCCCGCGCCACCACAACAGCAAAGCCAAGGCTATAGCCGCCACTTGGGCCGCGATACCCTGGACAGTGGGGTAGATACCCAGCCAATCGATGGTGGGCACGTCCAGATACAAGGCGTCGATGGTTCCCGCTTCCTGCAAGGCGGCGATGCCCTTGCCGAGCAGGATTACCGAGAGTATCAGCAGGACGATGCTCGTGGCACGAAAGAAAAGGCTCAGCGGGAGCTTCATACCGATACGGAAGAACAGCAGGCAAACGATGGCTAAGGCCGCGACGGCCGCGCCTATGCCGTAGAGCAGGTACGTGGCCGTGGTGACCTGCGCCCAGAGGGCCTCATAGAACAGAATGGTTTCAAAGATTTCCCGGTACACGGAGATAAAGGCGACGAAGGCAAGCGCCCAGACGGTGCCGTGATCGAGGGCGTTATGGACCTGGCTTTTGATGTACCCCAGCCACTTCTGGCTCTGGCTGTGGTGGTGCATCCAAAAGCCTACGTAGAACAGGATCACTGCCGCCAGAACGCCCGCCAGCCCTTCGGTGAGCTCACGAGTGGCGCCGCTGAAGCTGATCAGGCTGGATGCCGCATACCAAGTGGCCACGCCGGCCGCCAGTGCCGCGAGCCAGCCGTAGTGGATATAGCGCGTCGCGGTGGTGGCGTTGGCTTTGCGGGTGAATGTGATCAGAACCGTTACGATCAGCAGCGCTTCCAGGCCCTCACGGAACAGGATAAAGAAGCTCGCCGAGAAGGTGGCCACCGGCCCCAGGCCATCCGTATTCAAGGCGGCGCTGACCCGATCCAGCGCCGCTTGCGCGGCGGTAATCCGAGCGCTGACCTCTACGTTGCCGAGGTTGTGGTCGATGGCTTCACGCACGGCCATGAAGCGGCGTTCCGCCTCGCGCATCAGCTTCTCATTGACGGCGGCTAGCTGCCGCTCGATCATCTCAAAGCCATCCAGATAAGCAGACAGGGCCGCCACCTTTGCCGCTGCCGGATCGCCGGCCTGATAAGCCTGCTGCGCTTGCGCGAGCTTGCTGGCACTGATCTCGATGAAGCGGTTCTTGTCAAACAGCGCGCTGGGCTCGGTGCGTAGATACCCTAGCACTGCATACGCTTTCGGGCCCTGCTCTTTGCGCACATCGGCCGGGGTTTTGGCCACCACGGCGGCCAGCGGCAGTTGGGATTCAAGGCCGGGCAGGGTAGTGAAGGCTTCTTTGCCCTCTTGCGCCAGGTCGTCGCTAACCGCTTTGCTACCCACATAAAACGCCAACGCCCACCGCTCCGCTTGACTGACGGTACCCTCATAGGCCGCCATGGCGGTACCGTCCACGCCCTGGGTGATGGTGGTGTATAGGCCCAGCAGAGAGCGGGCGTCATAGC
Organism: Nitrococcus sp.; assembly: GCA_030452265.1. Lineage (GTDB taxonomy): Bacteria > Pseudomonadota > Gammaproteobacteria > Nitrococcales > Nitrococcaceae > Nitrococcus. Next base: position 30,178 of record JAKDMQ010000010.1, on the reverse strand, counting down.
GCTCGAGCGCGTGGAAATTCGTTGGCGGCGGCTCCAGCCCCGCCCCTGCCGGGCCATCGCCGCGCCCTTGCACACCGTGACAGGCTGCGCAATGCTTTTGATAGAGCTGGGCTGCGTGGGCCAAATCCGGTGCCTGTTTGGGCATTACCGGGACACCATAGACGCTCACCAGCGTAGCGCGAATGGCTTGCGCGAGCTCTTTGATACGCGCTTCGCCGGCCTTCTCGGCCACCGCCCGCTGCAATGCCGCGGCCTGATTTGCCAGCTTCTCTTTGCCTTGCACCGAAGGTAGAGCCGCTACTCCTTGCGCCAGCAGGTCGGAGAATTCGCTCATCTCGGCGTATTCCGCCGAACTGACGATCTCTCCCTGCACCACCGCCCTGGCGTAATCGGCACCGATATATTCCACCAATTGCACTAGACTGGCTTGGTTTGCCTGAGCACCCAGGCTCAGCAAAGAGAGCAAGACAAAAACACTCAGCGAGTGCAGAAATGATCGCACCATAGGGAGCTCAGTATTGAATCAAATAAAGAATAGTTCTCGTTAATAATCGTGAATACTCGCGCGGTCGCGGGTCAAAGTCAACGGGTTTCGCCTGGGCGGGGCGCGCGGGGCGCCAACGGCATCGAGATGAGAAATATACGGGCGCAGGCTGGCGGCTGCACTAAGCGGACCACTATGCATCGGTCTCCAGACCAAGGCGTTCGGCAAGCACTACCCAGGGTTGTGGCAGATGCCGCCAGAGCACCTCGCAGCGCCCGATGATACCACGCATCCAGGATGTGCTCGGGTCGTCGGCGCTCAGCAGCCGCAAAGCCTCTGGGGCGCTGAGCCAACGGTGCTCGCTGTGCTCGGCGCTGCTGACGACCGCATTGGGATTGTCCAGAATACAGCCGTAGACCACCCCCACGAATTCAGTGGCCGGACTCGGTGCGCCGCGGTGGAAATGGCTCGTGCCAAGAATACACTGCAGCCGCACCGGTGTGCCGATCTCCTCGATCACCTCGCGCTGCAATGCCTGCTCAAAACCCTCGCCCTGCTCGAGCCGACCCGTTACGCACTCCCATACGCCGGCGGCGTAATCCTTACTGTGGGCGCGCCGCAGCAGCAGATAGCGCCCATCGACGGCTGAGCGGATCAGCGCCGCGACCCCACATTGAAAGCGCCCGATCGCCATGCGAGCGTTTCATCAAGGTGGCAGGCGTTTGTGCCGTGGCGGCGGCAGGCTCGGTGTTGTCTCCCGCGCGCGGGGCAAACGCAGAAACTCGGCGATGGCCCGTAGAATCCCGCGGATAGCGTGCCAGATCTTGGGCAGCAGCCAGACCAGCAGCAGCAGGAAGGCCGCCAGGGCCGCCAGGAACAGCGCCGGGTGTTGCAAGGCGGCCCACAGGCCCGCGACTACCACGACATCCTCCAAAACAGAGGCGGACCAGTTGCTGACCGGCTCAGGCGAGGTGTTGATCAACACGCGCCCACCGGCTTTGAGCGCATGAGTGCCCGCGGCCAGAGTGCCGCCCACGAGCCCCGCCGCCACCTGAACGGCGGGTGAAACGTCACCCGCCGCGGCGGCTGCGAGCGCGGCGCCGGCCGGAATGCGGATGAAAGTGTGCAGTGTATCCCAGCCGCTATCGACCCCCGGGATCTTGTCGGCGAAGAACTCGACACAGTACATAAAGCCGGCGGCGGCCATAACCAGCGGATCAGCGCAGATCGCAAGCTCCGCCGGCAGGTTCATGTGGCCGGCATTGTGTAGGAAGCCCAGGGTCAGGATAGCGGCATAGAGGTTGATGCCGCTTGCCCAGCCCACGCCAAGCACCAGCGCGATGGTCGATACGAGTGAGGTTAATGGATCCAAGGGTATGGCCTCCTCATGTACCCCATAGCATACCTTGAATCGCTGGTCCAGATTCAATGCTCGATGGCGCGCCACCACCGCCTGGCTCGGACGACCGCCGCGGCTATTCACGGTGTGCCCCGCTAGAGCACACGGCCCCGGGCCGCGGCACGGTGCGCTGACAATCGAAGTAGAAGATGAGTATGATCTTCATCTCCATGGGCCAGAACTCAATGATCGCAACCCGAGGATCGACTGCCGCGCAATGAGCGAACGAGGTTCCCCGCTAATCCTGGTGGACGGCTCGTCCTACCTGTACCGCGCTTATCATGCGTTGCCCTCGTTGACCAGCGCCGCCGGCGAGCCGACTGGCGCGATCTACGGGGTCGTGAACATGCTGCGCAAGCTCCTCGCCGAGTACGACAAGGCTTACTTTGGCGTGGTCTTCGACGCCAAGGGCAAGACCTTTCGCGACGATCTGTTCGCCGCTTATAAGGCCAACCGTCCCCCCATGCCGGATGACTTGCGGGTGCAGCTCGAGCCGCTCAAGCGCATCGTCTGCGCGCTTGGGCTACCGTTGATCGAAATCGAAGGGGTGGAAGCCGATGATGTCATAGGCACGCTCGCGACACAGGCCGGCGCGGCCGGGTTGCGCACCATTATTGCAACGGGTGACAAGGACATGGCTCAGATCGTCAACGACGACGTGGTGCTGCTCAATACCATGTCCGACACATGGCTCGATGCGCAAGCGGTCAAAGGTAAGTTCGGTGTGCCGCCGGAGCGCATGGTCGAATACCTGGCCCTGGTAGGGGATTCCGTCGATAACATTCCGGGTGTGCCCAGGGTGGGCCCCAAGACCGCGGCCAAGTGGCTCGAGCAGTACGGCTCGCTGGATGCCCTGCTGGAGCACGCCGATGAGATCAAGGGCAAGGTCGGTGAGAGCCTGCGTGGGCATCTCGAGCAGCTCGCGCTTTCGCGGGAGCTTGCAACGATCCGCTGCGATCTGGAGCTGGGTTTGCATCCAACGGCCATTAAGCGCCAGGAGCCGGATGGGGATGCGTTGGCGTGGCTCTACCGGCGTTACGGCTTTAGTAGCTGGCTTGCCCAGCTCATGAATGGGCATCCAGCCGCTGCTGACTCGGAACAGATCACAACGCACTACGAGACGGTGCTCGATGACGCCAGCCTGCGGCATTGGCTGGCGCGCTTGGCGAGCGCCGAGGTATTTGCTTTCGATCTCGAGACCACCAGCCTGAACTACATGGATGCCGAGATCGTCGGCGTCTCCTTCGCGGTGGAGCAAGGGCATGCCGCCTATGTGCCGGTGGCGCACACGGGCCTTGGTGCGCCGGAACAGCTCGAGCGGCGCTACGTATTAGAGCAGCTTCGGCCGTTGCTGGAGGACCCGCAGCGCGCGATGCTGGGCCAGAACCTGAAATACGACATGAGCGTGCTTGCGCATTACGGCATTGCGCTGCGCGGGGTGCGCTTCGACACCATGATCGAGTCTTACCTGCTCGACTCCACCGCGACGCGCCATGACATGGACTCGCTCGCGCTCAAGTATCTGGGCCACAAGACCATCAAATTCGAGGACGTGGCCGGCAAGGGCGCAAAACAGCTCAGCTTCGATCAGGTTGCGGTGGATCGAGCTGCCGAGTACGCGGCGGAGGATGCCGACATTACCTTGCGCTTGCACCATGTGCTTTATCCGCGGCTGCGCGCGCGGCCCGGACCCGAGCGCGTCTTTCATGCGATCGAAATGCCGTTGATCCCCGTGCTCTCGCGCATGGAACGCACCGGTGTGCTGGTGAGCCGCGAGCTCCTCGCCGAGCAAAGCCGGGAGCTCGCGCAACGCTTGGCCGAGATCGAAGCCGAGGTGTACCGCGAGGCGGGTTGCGAATTCAATCTCGCCTCACCCCTGCAGATCCAGGCCGTGCTCTACGACCGGCAGGGCTTGCCGGTGCTCGCAAAGACACCCAAGGGGGCGCCGTCAACGGCCGAATCCGTGCTGCAGGAGCTGGCGATCCAATACCCGCTACCGCGCATGATTCTCGAGCACCGGAGTCTGGCGAAGCTCAAGTCCACTTACACCGACAAACTGCCGTCGTTGATCCATCCGCGAACCGCGCGGGTGCATACCTCCTACCAACAGGCGGTGGCGGCCACTGGGCGGCTGTCTTCCTCCGACCCCAATCTGCAGAACATTCCGGTGCGCACATCGGAGGGACGGCGCATCCGACGGGGGTTCATCGCGAGGGAGGGCTACCGGCTGCTCTCGGCGGATTACTCTCAGGTGGAGCTGCGCATCATGGCCCATTTCTCGGGTGACGAGGGGCTGCGGCGCGCCTTTGCAGCGGGCGAGGACATTCACCGCGCGACGGCCGCCGAGGTCTTTGGCGCCGAGCCGGCGCAGGTGACGAGCGATCAGCGCCGCGCGGCCAAGGCTATCAACTTCGGACTGATCTACGGGATGTCCGCCTACGGCCTCGCGCGCCAGCTCGGCATCGAGCGCGCGGCGGCTCAGCACTACGTCGATCGCTACTTCGAGCGCTACCCTGGGGTCAAGGCATTCATGGAGCGTACCCGGCACGAGGCCCGTGAGCGCCAGTACGTAGAGACTGTTTTCGGTCGGCGTCTCTACCTGCCGGAGATCAACGCCGGCAACCAGCAGCGCCGCCAATATGCCGAGCGCACCGCCATCAATGCGCCCATGCAAGGCAGCGCGGCCGATATCATCAAGCGGGCGATGATTCGGGTGGACGAGTGGCTGCAAGGCGAGCGCCCTGATGTGTTCATGGTGCTGCAGGTGCATGACGAGCTGGTATTCGAGGTGCCGGCGCCGGATGTGCACGCGGTGGCCGAGCGCATGCGCGAGTTCATGGCCGGCGCGGCGGAGCTCGACGTTCCGTTGATCGTCGAGACCGGCTACGGGGACAACTGGGCGCAAGCCCACTGACTACGCGTGGCTGTGACCGGGGGGGAGCCTTCACTATGCGTGCCGCGCAAATTAATTATTTCCATCGGCCGTGAACTTTTCTGAATCTCCGCTGTCACTAACTATAGCGCCAGTGCCCGGCGCGGCCCGCTAGTCCCTCCTCTTTGCAGCGGGCCAATAGCCCGGCCTTGCCCCCAAGGCTGGGCATTTTGCCCCGGGAGGTTACCCCCCATGGCCCCCGGGGCCTTTTCTTGTGCAACGCGACCGCGGCCGGTCAAATCCGGCGGATATTGGTGGCTCGTGCGGTGGCGGGGTAGGGCGTATCCTCCCGCGTGCCGGCATCCGACACCCCTAGCTCCAACCACTCATCGAGCTTGGCGTGAACCGCGTCGATGCCCCGATGGCGAGATGCGGAGAAGAGCTGCAGGCTGGTTCCGGGGTAATCCCGAGTCAGCCGATCCGCGGTGTGCCGCAACGTCGTTAGCGCGGGTCCCTGCCTCAGTTTATCGGCCTTGGTCAACAGCACGTGCACGGGTAGATCGGCCGCGGCGCAGCAGGCGAGCATCTGCTGGTCGAGCACGGTCAACGGATGGCGGACATCCATGATCAGCATCAGCCCGCGCAGGGATAGTCGCCGCTGCAGGTACGCCGGCAATGTCCGCTGCCAGTGGGCGCGGATCGCCTGCGGCAGCTTGGCAAAGCCGTAGCCCGGCAGGTCGATCAGATAACGAGCGTCGTGCACGGGGAAGACATTGATTTGCTGCGTGCGGCCGGGGGTCTTGCTGGTGCGCGCCAGCGCCTTCTGCGCGGTGATGGCATTGATGGCGCTGGATTTTCCGGCATTGGAGCGCCCCGCAAAGGCGACCTCACGGCCGGTATCCGGCGGGAGCTGATGCAGATCAGGCGCGCCGAGCAGGAATCGGGCCTTACGGTAGACTGGGTTCATCGGCTTTGATCGTTGCGGCGCAGGCATATCGTGGGCTGGGTAGCGGATTTTGGCGGATATCGCCGGCGGCGTCCACAGCTTGAAAATTGACCGCCCCGGCAGCCGCTGATATAAACTCCAACGACTTTACCACCGGCTGAGTGGCTAAGCCGCATTCTTAAATGGCACCTCATTATGTTGACGAAGCGTTTGATTACATTCTTCGCTCTGGCGCCGCTGAGCGTAGCGGTAATGGCCTTCGAGGGGGGCAGTCCACAGGCGGGGAAAGAAAAGGCTGCCGCTTGCGCGGGCTGCCATGGCGCCGATGGCAACAGCACCTCAGGCGAGTTTCCTAACCTTGCCGGGCAGCACGCAAGCTATCTTTACGAACAGCTGCGCCTTTTCAAGAGCGGCGAGCGCAAGAGCCCAATCATGCAAGCGCAGGCCGCTAATCTAAGCGATCAGGACATGAAAGATCTGGCAGCCTATTTCTCCTCGCAGATCATGCAGGTGGGCTCGGCCAGCAAAGCGCTCGTCGATCAGGGCGAGCGGCTGTTCCGCGGCGGTATCCCGGCCAAGGGCGTTCCGGCTTGTACCGGCTGCCACGGGCCGGCTGGCCTGGGCAATCCACCCGCCAAATATCCGCGGATCAGCGGCCAAAACGCACCGTATCTCGCCGAAGAGCTGCGCGCGTATCGCGCCGGCGAACGCGGTGATTATCCATTGGGTAGGACGATGCAGGACGTGGCCGCCGAGCTCACTAATGAGCAGATTAAGGCGCTGGCATCCTTTCTCTCCGGGCTGCACCTCGGTAAGCTCTCGAGAAAGGCACATTAATAATTCATCCGTTGTCTAAAGATCTGGGGCCCTGCGATCGGCGCGGCGGGTTGACTTCCTGGCGAATGGGTTGGGTGAAGGCGAGCCGCTCAGCAGTCGGGACTGTGATCTGAAGAAAGGCCGGGTGTGGGCGTCGTGGCTGGATTGATGAGCTTTGGCAAGGAGAAAGCAGGCATGCGAGTGTTCGTTTCTGTGGTTCTGGCGTTAGCCTTGATGCCGGGAATCGCTGCTGCGCAGGAGTATCAGGCCGGTGAGCAGTATCGTCGAGTTGAGCCGTCGCAACCGACCACCAGCGAAGATCAGATCGAGGTAATAGAGTTCTTCTCCTATGGCTGCTCGCACTGCTTCGAGTTTCGACCCATGCTTCACGGCTGGCTTGAACAGGCCGGCGATGATATCGAGCTGAAGCGGGTACCGGTGACTTTCGGCCGCCAGAGCTGGGCCCTGCTGGCCAAGGCCTATTACGCCGCGCAGGCCCTGGGTGTGATCGAGCAGATCGATAAGCCGCTGTTCGAAGCCATTCATGTCGATGGTCGGCAGTTTAGCAATGAACAAGAGCTGGCCGACTTTTTTGCTCAGCATGGGGTCGATCGCCAGGCGGCATTGAATGCCTTTGATTCCTTCGCCGTGGAGGTTAACCTGCGCCGTGCCGAGCGCATGGTGCACAGCTACGGAGTACGCGCGACGCCTTCCATGGCCGTGGCCGGCAAATACCTGGTAGACCCGAGCGCTGCCGGCGGCCAGGAGGCAATGCTCGGCGTCGTTGACTTTTTGATCAATAAAGAGCGGACTTCAGGCAAGCGCTAAGCGCCACCGCCCGATCCTGGAACAGGTGGCGTACGTGAGCGGGATACTGCCCGGCGGAGGCCGTCGCGAATACCAACGCACAATGCCCGATGACGAAACTTTAGTACGCGGCGGCAACGCCGGCAGCCAAGCAGGCGCGAGGCCAACGAACGCTAAGCGATGCCTGCGCCTGATGAGCTACAACATACAAACCGGAATTGAGACCCGGTTCTATCATCACTATCTCACTCGCGGCTGGCGTCACTTGTTGCCGGACAATCATCGTCTCGACAATCTGAACCGCATCGGCGGGCTGATCGCGGATTTCGATATTGTCGGCCTGCAGGAAATTGACGCCGGGAGCCTGCGCAGCGGCTTCATCAATCAGGCCGCCTACTTGGCACAGCGCGGTGGCTTTCCATTTTGGCACTTCCAGACCAACCGTCGCATCGGCCGCCTGGCACGACATAGCAACGGCCTGCTCAGTCGCTATCGGCCGTTAGAAGTGCGCAATCATCGACTGCCGGGCATGATTCCCGGGCGCGGCGCCCTGCACCTGCGTTTTGGCGGCCCGGATGAAGGCCTGGATGTCATCTTGTTGCACTTGGCGCTCGGTCGGCGCACGCGCCTGCGTCAATTCGCCTATGTCGCCAAGTTGGTTAATGCCTGCCAGCATGTGGTCGTCATGGGAGATCTCAACTGCCTCTCGCGCAGCCGGGAATTCGACTATCTAGGCAAGCATACCGATCTGCTCGAGCCAATTCATGATTTGCATACCTATCCGAGCTGGCGACCGCACCGCAACATCGATCATATCCTGGTCTCGCCTACGCTGCGGGTGCGCCGCGCCGCGGTATTGAATTACCGGCTCTCAGACCATTTGCCGGTCATTATGGACGTGGAACTGCCGGAGCGCCTCGTGTTGGTGGAGTAAGGGCGACTAAATACGGTGATCCGTGAGTTTACGGCCGCTCTCCCCTAAAGCCTCCTTATAGATCGCTTCGAGCTGCGCCAAGTTTTTCTCTGGTGAATAGCACTGTTGCCATGCGCGTCGAGCGTTACGCCCCATCTCGGCAAGGCGTGTGTGGTTAGCAAAAGCCTCTCGCATGACCTCGGCCAGGCTTTCAGGGTCCCCGGGTGTAAAGTGCCAGCCGGTCATTTGATCCGTGACCAATTCGGCCAAAGCCCCAATACGCGAGGCGATGACGGGCCGGCCGACTGCGAACGCCTCGATAGCAACCATGCCGAAGGGCTCATGCCATATCGATGGCACGACAAGGCATTGCGCCGCCGCCATTTGGGCCCGTACTTCCTGCGCTGGGCGCGAGCCCAATAATCGAACGTTCGAGGGAGCCTTGCTCTGCATGCGCGCCCGTTCAGGCCCGTCGCCTACGATGGTGAGCGGGATGTCCGGCAGATGTTTCCATGCATTGATCAGTACGTCTACGCCCTTTTCTTCCGCTAGCCGCCCCACAAAGAGTGCGCCCTGGCGTTGTTCCCGTGGTCGCCTCGTGAGCTTGGGATCAGAGACGAAATTAGGCTTTACAGCAATGCGTTCGGCGGGCAGCCCGCCGGCAGCGAACATGCCGCGCGCGAATTCGGTGAGCGCAATGAAGCGGTGCACCTGGCGGTGCCAGGTTTGATGGCGCTGCGCCCGCCATTGCATACGCACGACCGCGAGCGAAGCGGGCAGAGATCCTCGATAGCAGCGATGAGCAATGCCCCAGACCTTGCTGCCGTGAAGGCACTTTTGACATATACGGCCGTTGCGTAGGAAAAGTGCGTTAGCGCAAAGCAGACGGTAATTATGTAATGTCTGCACGACGGCGACACCGCGTTCAGCGGCCCCTTCATGCACAGCCGGGGTCAAGAGCGGAAAGAAGTTATGGATGTGGATAAGCTCGGCTCCTGTAGAGCTTACCAGATCCGCTACCCAACGCTTGCAAGCGCGATTATAGGGGGCGGAGTGGAAAGCGCGCAGCTTTGCGCCGAGTCCGGAAATTCGATCGTTTGAGACGGTTTCGACCTGCACCGCATGCCCCGCGGCACGCAATAGCGCGGCTTCCGCGGCTACTACCGCGTCCTCGCCGCCGCGAAGTTGGTAGGTATTGTGGAGAATGATTAAACGCATGATTGTGAAAAGCGTTGAAGACTATTCATCTTTCAGTCAGCCGTCTCTGAATAGGACGCAGCCGGGGGTTACTGAAGCCCTGCGTTCGTGGGGATAATACGCCGCAGTGGTGGAACTGCCCAGAGATGACACTGCGAGGAGAGCGAGAACTAGGTTCGTCTGGCAAGGTGGTTGCCTCGTAGTACTTGAAGCGCCGCCGGTTCCGCGCGCGTAGCGCTGGGCTCAGTGGCTGCCGGATAAGCACGATCGCGTGATCGCGTCGCACCCCGGTGCTGCAGAGTCTGCTGACATTCACCCGCGGCGCGGTGTCGCGGGTGAAAGGCAACGGCCTCTAGTGGGGGCCACTCTAACTTCGCCAACCGGCGTTGCTAGGCAGCGACAACATCTTGGCTTGTCGGAAATAAGCGCATGGCGAGGGATATTAGCGCCAGCTTCCATTGTCTTACGATTTGAATGTCGCTGACTGACATCGGGTTGCGGCTATTCTGATTGACAAGTGAACAAACGGATTTATATATAATTCAGGCTTATGTAACGTTAGGTATGATACTTGCCTTACGATTCGGTGTGAGAGGCGGTGACTGGCTCGTCACGCGGTAATGACACATGCCCGCAAGCAGGAGGTTTAAACGTGCCGACGCACTTGGCTACTCCTAATGATGTACGCGCTGCAGTCCGCATTTCCATCGTGCCTCCGGCGCGGTGGCTGTAATAGAGCTACCCGCATGAGTACGATCGCGAGCTTGGGCAGCGGAGAGCTCGCTGCGGGATGCGCATAATTAGGTAGCTACTACTAATGTCGTATTAATCTGCATCGCGCTGCGTAATGGGTATTTTGGCGGCGCGGTTGGTTACGTTTAGCCTCCGGTGTACAGACCCTGTTGCCTTATGAGCCAAAGCCACTGAGTTTGAGGTTTACGTATGCAAGCGAGGTCGATCACGCTCTTGGTGAGCGCCTTGGTCCGCGGTGCCTTTACAGCGGGCACGGTTGCGAATGCTGAAGGAGCGGGCAGCAGCGGTTTCCTATACAAACGTTCACCCGATAGGCGTCGATTAGTTTGGGGTAGTCTGACAGCGGGGGAATATCGCCCGTGGGCAATAAAGCGAAGTAAGTATTTGCTTTCTAACATAAGACGCGCTAGAGTACGTAGACCAACTCGTAGAGAGGAACCCAACCCTCGTCAGAACAAAAGTCCATACAAAAACCGGCAAGCTGCCAGAGAGAACGCAGTGACTAAGAAGATGAAGCTGAGGGGAATTTCTCCAATATTGTTTTTACTTGAGCAGCAGGTGAGCGATACGCGCCCAAAGCATGAGGGGGGAGCCAGTAAAACAGAGCCAGTGATCCGTACCCCGGATACGTTTATAGCTGTCGGGGTTAGTTGTGAAGCGCTGTTTTTGATCCTGGCTGGCCACCTACTCTCTCCCATGATCTGGGATAGAACGCTAGATCGAATGCTGCTGCCCTATATCGCGGCGACTGTCATGATTTCCGTGGGGTTTGTCGGATTGTTCGCTCTTCGTGGCGGATATCGTTATGCTTCATGGCTTTCTTCGGCATACAATTCGCGCAGGCTTATTGAAGCATGGACCAGCGTTTGGCTAGCAGCCCTGGCGTTGGGCTTTATATTCAAAATCTCCGAAGAGTTTTCGCGGCTTTGGGCGCTTGGCTGGTTCATTATTGGCGGCGTTGGCGTCGGGCTGCTTCATTTTTACCTCTCGCGCCTGGTTAAAAAAGCTGCCCATGCGGGCCGTATTGCCCAACGGGTTGCGATTTATGGTGCCGGTGCCGAAGGAGCGCCCATATTGCAAGCCCTTGAAATGAGTGATAGCCCGTTTTTGAGGGTCGAGGGCGTGTATGATGACCGGGCCATCACACGCTCACCAATTGTACTGGATAGAAGAACCGTAACCGGCAATACTCGGCGACTGATCGAGGATATATTGAGTCGGAAGATCGACATCGTGTTGCTTGCGCTTCCGATGGCTCGTGAAGAGCGGTTGCAAGAGCTCATGTGCATCTTGGAACAGGTGGCAGTCGAAGTACGACTAGTACCGTCTTCTCACTGGCACGGTTTGGGAAAGGGAAGCCTGAAAGCGCTTGGATCAGTCCCAACTCTTGCTCTTTGGGAGCCCCCATTCCGAACCTCAGACGCATTGTTCAAGTGGGGCATAGACAAGATTGTTGCGAGCACGGCCGTTTTGATGCTCTCGCCTGTCCTCGCGCTTATAGCGAGCGCAATAAAACTTGAGTCTGACGGGCCCGTATTGTTTCGGCAGCGGCGCTTTGGATTTAACAACGAGGCAATCGAGGTATTGAAGTTCCGCACGATGTACATAGACAAAGCGGATGTAACCGGGGCCGTGCGGACGGTCAAAAATGATCCGAGGGTAACCACGATCGGCCGAGTTCTTCGAAGGCTGAGCCTCGATGAGCTGCCTCAGTTGTTTAATGTGCTTCGTGGAGACATGTCCCTGGTTGGCCCGAGGCCCCACGCGGTAATGATGAAAGTCGGAAGTCAATATTATTTTGAAGCCGTAAGCGGCTACGCAGCACGCCACCGCGTGAAACCTGGCATTACAGGGTTAGCTCAAGTCAACGGCGCACGCGGCGAAGTCTGCACCTTGGAGTGCGCAAAGCGACGGATCCAACTAGATCTCGAGTATCTAAACAACTGGTCTTTAGGGCTTGATATTCAAATATTGATTAAGACGCTGTTTATAGTAATAAGGCAAAGTAGTGCATACTAGGCGCCATCATGTATTCCGTATGAAAGCGATTGAAGTTGACATCTTCATGGGTTGCTCCACCTGAAGCCGGCGATTGATCGTCCTATTGTGATGAAACAAATAAGAAACGCTAACAAAAAGGTGGCGCTCATTACTGGCGTCACCGGCCAGGACGGGGCTCACCTCTCCCGGCTGCTGCTGCGCAAGGGATACGTCGTCCATGGGGTGAAGCGTCGAGCGTCTTCCTTCAATACCCAAAGGGTGGACGACCTTTACATCGATCCGCACGAGAACACTCCAACTTTTTTCCTGCATTATGGAGACATGACGGATTCGACGAACCTGATCCGCCTGATTCAGGAAACGAAGCCCGACGAAATTTATAATCTAGCCGCACAAAGCCACGTACAAGTTAGTTTTGACACACCTGAGTATACGGCGAATGCGGATGCCGTCGGGACATTGCGTCTGCTGGAAGCCATTCGAATTCTAGGTATGCAAGATAGGGTTCGCTTCTATCAGGCATCTACGTCCGAGTTGTTCGGTAAGGTGCAAGAAACGCCACAACGGGAAACGACACCCTTTTACCCGCGTAGCCCATATGCAGCGGCAAAGCTATACGCCTACTGGATCACTGTGAACTACCGTGAGGCTTATGGATTTCATGCCTCGAATGGAATTCTTTTCAACCATGAAGGCCCTTGGCGGGGCGAAACTTTCGTTACGCGGAAGGTGACGCGCGCGGTAGCGGCTATTCATATGGGCATGCAACGCTGCTTATATCTGGGAAATCTGGATGCTAAACGTGATTGGGGCCACGCAGAGGATTATGTTGAAGGCATGTGGCGTATTGTGCAACAAGATGAGCCGGACGATTTTGTGTTAGCTACTGGTGAGATGCACTCGGTGCGGGAGTTCGTAGAAGCAGCTTTTGCGCGTGTAGATCGTCAGGTTGAATGGCGCGGCGAAGCAGAAGAGGAAAAGGGTTATTGTAGGAGGACAGGAGACATTCTCGTGGAGGTTGATACGAGCTACTTTCGCCCTACAGAAGTTGATCAGCTAATGGGCGACGCATCGAAAGCCAGAGAGAAACTCAACTGGCAACCCACTAGAACGTTCGATCAATTAGTGGAGGAGATGGTTGATAACGACCTCCATGTTGTCGCCCGTGATCGAAATCGGCCAGCAGAATGACAAAAGCTAATACCAAGGACAGGAACGATCTATATTTGCTTTCAGGCAAGCGGGTTTGGGTGGCCGGCCATCGTGGTATGGTTGGGGGCGCGCTTGTTCGTCGCCTCGAACGGGAGGGGTGTGAAATTCTGACGGTTGGAAGGGAGCAAGTGGACTTACGCCGGCAAGAGCAGGTGGACAGGTGGATGCAAAGGCACGCCCCTCAAGCAGTCTTTCTCCCGGCCGCGAAAGTGGGTGGAATTCTTGCGAACGATGCTTATCCGGCGGAATTTCTTTACGACAATTTGATGATAGCCGGCAATGTCGTAAACGCGGCTCACAACGTGTGCGTAGAAAAACTTCTTTTTCTGGGTTCTTCGTGTATTTATCCGAAGTACGCACAGCAGCCGATTCCGGAAGGCGCATTGTTGACTGGGCCACTGGAGCCGACCAATGAATGGTACGCGGTCGCCAAGATCGCGGGGATCAAGCTGTGTCAGGCTTACCGTAAAGAGTATGGCAATGATTTCGTATCCGCTATGCCAACCAATCTTTATGGGCCAGGGGACAACTTTGATCTGGAAACATCCCATGTCATTCCGGCGCTGATCCGCAAGGCGCACGAGGCCAAAATCAGTGGAGCATCCGAAATGACGATTTGGGGCACCGGCGAGCCGCGGCGAGAATTTCTACACGTTGATGACTGTGCGGATGCGCTCGTTTATCTGATGAAAGGCTATTCGGCAAGCGAGCACGTGAACGTCGGCTCGGGGGCGGACGTGAGCATACGCCAGCTCGCGGAGACTATTCGTGGTGTGGTTGGATTTGCGGGAAGAATCACGGCCGACACGTCGAAACCCGACGGGACGCCACAAAAGCTGATGGCATCGACGAAGTTGGAGGATATGGGCTGGCAGTCCACGATTGGTCTTGAAAGTGGCATATCGTCCACCTATCGCTGGTTCCTGGAAAATGCTACGTAGCGAGAAAAAGTCATGCGGACATCGAGCGCTGAGACCCTCACAGTAAAAGCCACCGAGGACACGAGAGAGATAGGAAAGTATGATGTTCTCGGTGTGCCGGTGTCGGCTGTAACGCCAATGCGAGCAGTCAATCTGATAGAGCAATGGGCGAACGACGACACGGGTCGCTTTGTTTGCGTGCGGGACGTCGCTAGCCTAATGGCGATGCGCAAAGATCCGGCGTTTGCGGAACTGCACAAGGTGGCGGCCATGGTCACACCTGACGGTATGCCCCTTGCCATTATCGGGAGACTACGCGGCTTTCCTGTAGAGCGAACCTGTGGCGCGAATGTCCTGGATCTCGTGCTCAGCCGTTCTCCAAAGACGGGTCTCAAGCACTACTTTTATGGAGGCAAGTCGGGCATAGCTGAGCAGCTTGCGCAATTTTTCCCCGAAAAGTATCCCGGAGCGCGGATCGTTGGCTATGAAAGCCCTCCTTTCGGTCCCCTGAGTGAGGAAGAGGACAGAGCTGCGACCGCCAGAATCGCAGCGAGCGATGCAGACGTTGTGTGGATCGGGCTTTCCTCGCCCAAACAGGATGTCTGGATGTGGGAGCATTACAAGCGCTTGCCTCAGACACTTGTTGGGGTAGGTGCGGCTTTTGATTACCACAGCGGCGCTATTCGGCGCGCGCCACTGTGGATGCAAAAGAGTGGGCTAGAGTGGCTTCATCGCCTATTGAGTGAGCCCAAGCGTCTTTGGCGTCGCTACCTCGTTTTGGCGCCGCGTTTCGTTTTTTTGGCGGCATTTGAGCTGTTCGCATGGAAAACGCAAGCATGAGCGTGATTTCTGCGTTTGTTGACAGTATAAAGCCGCGCTTTGCACCGTCGCTCCTAGGTCATCGGCAGATTATTACTTGGACCGTCGCCGATCAAGCCGTGGTTAGCGCGGCGAATCTTCTCACTGGTCTATTCGTGGCGCGCTATGCTGGCATTAGTGCTTTCGGCACATTTTCAATGTACTGGCTTGCCGTCCTTTTTGTCCAGAGCCTTCAAATTGCCATGATTCTCCGGCCGATGTTGAGCATTGGCCCTAAATTTGAGTGTGGAGAGGAGGAGGGCTATTACGCCGCGGTATTCGTTTTGCAGCTCGCATTCTCGGCAATAGTTGGTTTGGGCAGTTATGTGCTGCTACTGGGCGGAAACGCGCTAGGTCTTATTGACCAGATCGAGGGCAATGTTGGCCCACTGATTGCCGTTTTGTTTTGCACTCAGGTGTACGAGTTCATGCGGCGGCACGCCTTTTCCAATAGCCGGGCAGTGTCGGCCTTCGCTATGGATTCTTTCCGGTATGGCGTCCAGATTGCCGGCCTTTTAGTGCTCTTTGCCTTTGACGGATACCGAACGATAGGTGATATCTTAATGCTTATGGCTGCGAGTGCCGTGCTGGGGCTCGCCGTATTCCGACACCAGTTGCCGTCACCGAGTTTCCATCTCGGAGAACTGCGCCGAACGGCGAAGCGGCACTGGCAGATGTCAAAGTGGATGACGGCTTCAGCGCTCCTGCGCTGGAGCGGCAGCAGCAATTTCTACATCCTCGTGGCGGGCGGCGTTCTGGGACCGATCGCCGCCGGCGCGCTGAGGGCGGCGCAGACGCTGGCGAATGTAACCAACATTTTCTTCAGTGCGGCTGACAACTTTGGGCCGGTGTGGGCTTCGAAGATATACGTGCGTGAAGGGAGGGCTGGATTGAGGCCTTTTATGCGTCGCTTTATGCTCATCGGGGGCGGGGTGACGCTCGCCGCGTCACTAGCAGTCGCGCTGCCGGCGCAGTTCTGGCTCGGCCTCCTCTTCGGGGAAGAATTTGCCCCCTATGCGCATTTGGTTGGATTGTACGCTGTTGCGGGTTTCCTTCTGGCGCTTACCTTCCCATATGCCTACGTATTTTTGGCACAGGAGAACGCGCGCCCGAACTTTTTTGGTAATGTCGCCGCTTCGCTGGTTTCACTGGTCATTGCCTATCCGGCTATTTACCTCTTCGGTGCTGTTGGGGCGGTATGTTGCGCCATCGCGGCGCAGCTAACGCGGTTGGCTGTCTTTGTTTGGTACCATCGGCGCTAGCTTAGGTCGGAGAGTAGTTGTGTGCTTGACGACATGGCCTCCTCAAACGCTGCACGCTACCTCAGCGAGAGGTGACCTTTACGCCATGCGATGCAAACCAGGGCAGTGCCGATGAGACTGTATCGTGTGGAAAAACGCGCTCAAAACGCGATATACGGTTATGACCAAGCAAGCGGCTGGTGGAGTATGTCTAAATGCATGGTTGTGCTGACAATGACGCGGTAGCAAGGCATCCGTTAACGTATATGCATGGACTCTAGCAGAGCTTATGGCAAATTCGGAAGCTATCCTATGAGTTTACCGACCATATCGGTGGTAGTGCCCTCACTCAATCAGGGAGCGTTTATTGAGGCAACGCTTCAGAGTATAGTTGATCAGGGCTATCCTAACCTGGAATTAATCGTCATTGACGGTGGCTCGAAAGACGAATCGGTCGACGTGATTCGCAAGTATTCATCTAGCATTTCTTACTGGATAAGCGAGCCCGACGCCGGCCAGACAAACGCCTTGATAAAAGGTTTCTCTAGAGCGGTTGGCGACATCCAGTGCTGGATCAATAGCGACGACCAAATGGCAAATAGGTCAATGTTTCAGGTAGCTGACTTTTTCCAGAGAATGCCGGATGCCGAGGCTGTTTTTGGGGATACTGCCTGGATGGATCGGCATGGGAGGCTCCTGCGGATCCAGCGGGAAATTCCCTTCAATCGCTTCATATGGCTGCATACATACAACTATATCCCTTGCATGTCTATGTATTGGCGGCGTTCTTTGTACGAGCGGGTAGGAGGACTGGACTCGCGTTTTGACCTCGCTATGGATGCAGACCTGTGGAGCCGGTTTTCCGACGTAACAAGGATATACCATGTGCGAGACGTGTGGTCATATCAGCGTTTTTATGCCGAGCAAAAGAACATTAGGCTAAGGGATGTGACCGAGAAAGAAGATGAGCTTATCCGCGGGCGCTGCTGGGGATCGGTGGAGCCGCGGTTTTTGCCCGCTAAACGTGCAACAGCGCTAGCGCTTCGCATATTATGGCGCGCCGCAACAGGCTGTTACAGCCGTACATATGTACGAAATTTAGAAAAAGTAACGGGCGACTCCACGGAACGCTCATTCGCAGATCTCAAATAGACAGGAACTGAGTTAGGTTGCCCCATATGGCGCGTACAAGCAGCGAGCTTGCCAAGCATTTAGCCCGCCGTGCCCTGAATTCGGGATACCCCGCGTTCATAGTCGCGAGCATGGGGCGTTCAGGTTCGACACTAGTTTGGAATGCGATAGCAAAGGCATTGGCGGAGAAAAGATACGGGCGTCTGAGCTCTTCACTGGGGCGAATCGTCAAAAGCCATGCTTGGGATCTGCATAAGGCGCGTTTGGCGCGAGGCGTGGTTTACAAGACCCATGATATGGCGAGCAGTATTGCGCCCGCCCTGCCAGTCAGAGGGATTTTCCTTTTTAGTCGAGCAAGCGATGCTGCTCTCTCGGTGTATTCCTGTTACGAGCGGTTCGGAAAGGGGTGGGTCGAGATGCATCTACGTCACTTGCATGCAAACGGCAATTTCGTCGAGCTCCTGGAGCGAGATGTATTGCGCTTGGAAGAGCAGGTTAATGGCTGGGTTAACGAGACGCGCTTCCCTGTGCTTGCCGTGCGCTACGAGTATTTATGGGACAATGAAGATAAGCTGAGAGCATTCTGCGATCTGCCAATTTCCTTGCCGAAAAAGCGGGCCCGCGTCGAGAAGAATATTGACCAAAGCTATGTAATGAAGGCTAACAAACTCTATTCTGAACTGGATGCCCGCATCGACGAGATGCCGGCAATCTTTATAACCTCCGATAGAAAGCGAGCAAATCGCGAGAGAATGGTATAATTAGAACCATGAGATGGTCGGCAGTAAAACTTCATGTATTAACTTTTGTTGATCGCGATTAACTGCGGCATGCTGATTGTGTTCTTAATTGTTGAGTCAGATGGGTAAAGGGCATCATATACAATCCGCGTCGGCGGCCGAAGTCGGTGCCTCGCCATGGTTGTCATTTGAGGCGCAAATTCCACGCGTCGCACCCCGGTTCCTTTTTAAGAGCGCGTTTCATTTTCTCGGGCTTTACTGGGTATTCCGCGCTATATACCAACCAGAGGGGCTTTCCTTAATCAATATCGCAATTACTTTGCTGCTTGCGGTTTCGCTTGGCTGTTTTGCAACCCTCTTGGTGTTCTATAGGCGAAGGCCTCCATGGGCGCGCGTCTCGTATCTAACCTACTATTATCTGTTTTTAACTAGTGCATGGTTTTTCTTCGTCATCCTTCGAGGTATTGAGCTAAGCACTGCGCAGTTGTTTACTTTAGTTGCTAACCCAAGGGTTGGGGGTGTGGTGTGGCTTTTGCCGCTTGCGGCATTCATCGGCGCTCGCGAGGGCGCTTTTGGGAGCCTAATGTCGGTCGCACGCGTGCACATGGTAGTTGGTGCCGCGCTGTTGATTTGGTTTTTTCTCCAGACAATGACGGCAGCAATCGATTCGACAATGCTCTATGACGTGGCGCTTGCTCTGATGTATGGAATACCTTTGGTTCTACTGCTGGGAGTTGGGTCGAGGGGTGACAGATACCTTGCGTATGGCGCTCTGATTATCTATATCATCGGCGCTTTCCTGCTTTCTAGAAGGGCCCCTTTTGCGGTTGGTATATTATTTTTAATAGTTAGTGTGTGCCTCGGCTATCGGGACTCTACAAAGCGTATTGTTCGGCGAGCTTTGGTGCTGGGTTTTGGCTTGGTGCTGGTAGGTCCTTTGGCGTTTGGGCTTGTTATTGGGAGTCTGCCGCAGGAGTGGTTCTTTGATACGAGAAGCTTTTTGTGGCTGGAAATGACGGGCGCGCTCTCCGGCTGGGACTGGATCATGGGTAGAGGAGCGTTAGGGACGTATTACAGTCCGTATTTTGAGCATGCGCTAGAGATGGGGAGAGAAGGGGACTGGATGATTAGGCAGAGTGTCGAGGTTGGGTATCTTTTTATTGCTTTAAAGGCTGGTTTGATCGGAGTTGCGTTATACTGTTTCGGGCTCGCTTTGACTATGTGGCGCGCGATTAAGTTGGTTGATGTTCGTTTTGGGATGGGGGTGCTGGCGTATTTTGCGATTCAGGTGGCAGAGGGATTTGTTATCGGAAAACCAGAGTTTATTATGCAGTATATTGCTCAATGGATCCTGATAGGGGTTGTTTTGTCTCTGCCGGTACGGCAACGTGGAGGGGCGGGTGAAAGGTACAAAACAAGGATGCGTCCGGGACATTACTTTTCGCCGCCTTCGTCAGGGCTGCGGTGGTGAGGAGGGGCGGTTCCATTATGGCCTTGCGTGTTGATGAAGCTGCAGGTCGGACGCGATGGCGGGTGTAGGGCATGAGATCCAGGACCGCCGTGATTGCGGGCCGAAGGAAGTGTAATTACAATGGACGGTTAGCGAAGAGTCGTCGGGAGCCTTGGCAGCGGCGCAGTCCAGTGCGGCTGAAAGGCTCAAGCGTGGCGGAGACGTTAAGGTGCCCCCGGGCGGGTATCCTGAAGTTGTCCATGCCGAGTTGAAACAACTGGTGTAGGAAGAGGTTGGCAAGTTGTTGGATTGGGCGGAGGTTCGTTGTTTGTTTGTGACGGGCATGCTGTGCGCGCTTATTCTCGCTGGGTGTAGCGGTGGGCCGCCCCCATTAGAAAGCACGGATGCCTTTCGCAGCACTGTAGGTCGGCCTTTGGATGAGATTTATCGACTGGGCACGGGGGACGTAGTCAAGGTCACTGTTTTTGGGGAGGAAAATTTGTCCGGCGAATTCACGGTCGATGATGCCGGCGCTATTTCCATGCCGCTGATTGGCCCCGTGGAGGCCGCGAACAAAACTCCACGCGAGTTGGCCGCGAGCGTCACCGCGCGCCTGAAGAACGGCTATCTAAGGAATCCGCGGGTTAGCACTCAAATTGTAGGGTATCGTCCGTTTTATATCTACGGCGAGGTGCAAGAGCCTGGGAATTATCCCTTCACTCTAGGGCTGAACGTCATCGAGGCGGTTGCGACGGCCGGTGGTTACACTTATAGAGCTGACCAGGATGAAGTTTATATCACCCGCAAGGTAGATGGGGAAAGCCAGCAGTTCTCGGCACCACCCGGTGCGCGTGTTTTCCCAGGCGACATTATTAAGGTGCCGGAGCGGTATTTCTGAATACGTCGAGAGGTGGATTATTTTGGTCATTCATGGCCGGCGCTGGCCAATAGCGGCCGGCGTATTTTTTTGGCTGATGGTAATGGGGTCAGCGGCCACGGGGCAGGAGGTGCCGCCTGATGTTGGTGCAGCCGACCGACCGCGACCAGAATACGATCCTATTGGTATTCGCACGGGAGCCTTTTTCATATATCCCGCTATCACTATTGGGTCGAGCTACACTGACAACCTCCTTGCAAGGGAGGAAAACACGATCAGTGACTACGCGCTGGGGGTGGCCCCAGAGCTGAGAGTGGAATCCGATTGGGCGCGTCATAGTCTCGAGGCGCTTGTCTATAGTGAGAGCGCTTTTTACGCTAATACCTCGAGAATGAATTATACTAATTGGGGAGCAGAGGGTCAGGGTCGTCTGGATGTACTGAGCAGCACGAGTATCGAGGCCGGGGCGGCATATGATAAGAGAAGTCAGAGGCCCGGAAACATTAATACGGCTCAAGCAACCAAGCACAGGATCGTCTACGATGTGGCCAGTGGACAAATAGGTATTCAGCAGACGTTGAATCGGTTAGACTTTTTGCTCCAAGGTCAGATACAAAATGTGGATTTTGATGATGCCGAATTACAGGGCGGTGGTGTATTAGATCAGGATTTTCGCGACCGGACAGAAATGGAGGGCTTATTTCAAACGACCTACGCGATTTCTCCCGGATATGGCGCGTTTATCGAGGTTACTGTTAATAGGCGCAATTACGCGCTTTCACCTGGCGATCCGGATTTTGTTCCCGGAGAGGATTTTGACCGCGATTCACATGGTTATCGGCTTGAGACAGGGCTTGCCTTCGAGCTTACGAATCTCCTCTACGGTCATATCGGAGTGGGTTACATCAACCAGAACTACCAAGACCCCGCCTTTGCCGATGTAAGCGCCCCCAGCTTTGGCGCGGATCTTCTATGGAATGTAACGACTCTCACGTCCATTCGGTTCACTGGTACGAGGCAAGCTAACGACAGCACGAGCCCAAATTCCGGCGCTCGATTGATGACCGAAGTGGGCTTGGGTGTGGATCATGAGCTCTTGCGGAATTTGATTGTTACTCTGGATGGCGGTTACCGCAATCAAAAGTTTACGGGTACCGGCCGCTCTGATAATTATTATCAGATGGAAGGGGGGGTGCGATATCTGTTTAGCCCAACTATGACTTTTGAGGCGGGCTACCAGTTCAGATCACGTAGCTCGACCCGCAACGTTCAGGAGTACAGTCAGAATGTGGTCGAGGTAGGTATGACGTTGCACCTGTAACGCGGTGCTGGAATATCGTTTGAATCTTCAAGAGGCGGCGAGTGTATTTTTTTACGGTAACGATAGATCCAACTCTGTGACGACGCGGTACTCAGGCATAACGTCCGAATAGGGCTATGTAGCGAGTATATTGTGGAAAGATCATATGATGAATGAGCGCCCTCGAGACCAGCAGCTCGTTACCGTTGGGGCTCGGTCGATGAGGTCACAGCCGGCGAGGCCTGAGCTCGAAGAGTTCGACCTCCGCTCAACGCTGCTGGCCCTGCGCCGTCGCGCCGGCATGATCGCGGCAATTGTCGTTTGTGGTACGGCCTTGACGATAGTTGCGGCCATTCTGCTGCCAGAGAAATATACCGCGAGCGCCGAAGTTTTGGTCAATTCGTCTCAGGAAAGGCTACTGGAGGTTGGCGACGTAAATAACGCTGCCACGGTCGATGCTGGATACGTAGACAGCCAAGTAGAGATTTTGCGCTCTACATCTCTGATGGAACGCGTGGCAAATGAGCTGGGCCTGTCCCAAGACCCGGAGTTTAACCCTTATTTGGAAGATTCCAGCTCGTTACTGGAGTTTTTCGATCTTTCCCGTTGGTTTCCTTCTTTGAAGGAAAATGAAAGCAGCCCAAACCAAAACGCTGTTAAATCGGCTATAATCGATACCCTGCTATCTAAAAGCTCTGCGAGTAGGGAAGAGCTGACTTTTGTTATCGCGGTAACCGCGACATCGAAATCGCCAGAAAAAGCGGCTAAAATAGCAAATGAGATCGTTGAGCAGTACGTTGCTGGAGCGCTTACTTGGCGAATGAATTCCCTCAAGCGAACGAGGGAGTGGCTTCACAACCAAATTGAAGAGCGCAAAGAGGAGCTGGTGGTCTCAGAGAAAGCGGTGGAAAATTTTCGTGCACAGAACAATTTGCTCACGGTTGCCGGGGAGACTCTGAACGCGGAACAGCGTAGCCAAATTAACGAGCAACTCGTGCTTGCGCGCGCGGAGCTTTCAGCGGCACGAGCGCGATACCAGCACATTGAATCGGTCCTCTCTTCGACGCATGCGTTAACGCAGGTCGCACGGCTTCTTTCGTCGGAGCTCATGGTGCAGCTCCGGCAACAGCGCGCTGAACTAATTCAAGAACAGGCGAATTTAGCCTCGCGGTATGAGAAACGTCATCCCCAAATGGTGGATATCGCAGCCCAGATCGGGGACGTAGAACAGCAGATTGAAGCGGAGGCCGAGCGCATTGTCGAGACCGTTAAACATGATATTGCCGTTGCTCATGCAAACGTTCAGGCGCTACAGGAAAGTATCCAGAGCTTGGGTAAGGAAGCGGCGGAAAATAATCAGGCGGAGGTTCAGCTTCGTGCCCTAGAGCGTAAAGCGGAGGCGAACCGCCAGCTCTACGAAAGCCTGCTGGACGGGTATGAGAGAGCGGTGGCCTTGACCAGCAATAATAATTCTTTAGAGCCGATTGCTCGAGCGGTCTCGGCGGCGATGCCACCGAGGGATCCCAGTTTCCCCAAGGTGCCGGTATTCGCTGCGGTCGGTTTCGTGTTTTTCGGGCTAACCGGGGTCGGTACGGCGTTAGTTTTAGGGGCTAGTGATACCAGAATTTACACGCGTTCTGACGTTGAAGAGAAGCTTGGTCTTCGGCATATCGCCTCATTCCCTATTGTTTCGCGGGAGGAACTGCGGAAGGAAAAGGTTCGAGCCGTTCATGAGTACGTTATTGAAAACCCGAGATCTTTGTTGGCGATAGCACACGAAAGGTGTAAGGCGACGCTTGAGCTTTCGGTTGTCGAGCGACCGGTAAAGCTGGTCGCAATTGGCTCGAGCCTGCCGGGTGAAGGCAAGACAACCTTCGCCACGTGTCTCGCTCGCGTCATGGCTCGCTCTGGGCTGAAAACGCTGGTGATCGACGCGGATTTGCGAAAAGCTTCCCTTACTAAGCTCTTTTCGTTATCCGGGCACCTTGGGCTTTTGGACGTGTTAGAGGGGCGTGTGAACCTTGAGCGGGCGGTTGTGAGGGATGATGCAAGCGGACTGCACCTGTTGGTTAACGGAGTGTATTTGTTGGCCGATGGAGTGACGCTAAGCAATCCCACTGACCTATTGAGGTCAGAGGCAATGAGAAGCCTATTACGAGTCTGTCGGGAGCAATACGATTTCGTGATTCTCGATACGGCGCCGGTTCTTCCCTTCCTTGACACGCCTGTCTTGCTGAGGGAACTGGATACGATGGTATTTCTGATCCGCTCGGGTAAGACTTCGGACGCAATGGCCGAGGATGCGCTGAGAACGATTTTAGACTACGGGGGACATGTGCTGGGCGCAGGTTTGACGATGGCGAGTGTTAAGAAACAGGCACGCTACAGTTACGGCTATTATTATTGAAAGACACTGTGGGGGTTTGCGGCTCTTACGTTTAGAGCCACGCTTGATCGTGACGCTGCCCGATGTTGGGGCGAACGTCGCCCCGACGCTCAGGTAGAGCGATTCGTTAGGGTAGGTTATCAATCGGTGATCTTGACGCAGTGGGTGGGGGGCCGAGCGGGACGCTGGCCGATGTGGTCCTTGGCGATGTCATGGCGGTTGGTGACGCTGAGGGGTTGCGGTGCTGGCAGGAGCTAATGGCGCGAGAGCAGTATCGCAAGGTTTGTGTGCGGTCGCGCTATTTGACTGCTCTGGTCGTGCTCAGGCCCAGCCGACAGAGATGGGTGGGCAGTGAAGATCATCTATGCCTACGAGCAGGATGCAATCGACCCGAGCGTGCAGTCCGGACGCCCTTTCTCGATTCTGCAGCAATTTAAGGCGGCTGGGCACAACGTGGTTCCGGCGTTTCCGGTCAACAGGCGCTTAAAATACCTATATGGCTTAAAATATGCCTATTATCAGCGGCGTGGGCTGACCTATTGGCCGGATCGGGAACCGTTTTACCTTAGAAGCCTTGCCTGGCAGATTGAGCGCCGTGTTCGACAAACGAAGGCAGATTTTCTGTTCAGCCCCGGCTCCCTCGCGATTGCTGCATTGCGCATCGATGTGCCGAAAATCTTCTGCGCCGACGCTACCTTCGCCAATGTTCTGGAATTCTATGGATCGTTTCAGAATTGTGCCGAGGAATTTATTCGCCAAGGGCATGAGCAGGAGCGCAAAGCCCTCGACAACTGCACAATGGCAATCTTCCCCTCGGAGTGGGCAGCGCAGACGGCGATGGCCTATTACGGCGCAGCGTGCGAAAAAGTGCACGTCATTCCATTTGGCGCCAATATCGAGGCACTGCCCCGGGACGTGATCCTACGCGCCATTGAGGGCCGCCGATTTGACCGCTTTCATCTCCTGTTCGTTGGCCGCGATTGGTATCGCAAGGGGGCCGATGTCGTACTGGCGACGTGCGCGCATCTGCACCGCTTGGGTTTCCCTATCACACTTGATTTGGTCGGAATTGCGGAACCGCCCGTTCCCGTTCCGCCTTATGTAACGTTGCATGGGCTCCTGAGCCCGAGCGACGCTGGTCAGCGCCAGCGGCTCGAAAGCCTATTCTGTAACGCACACGTCCTCTTCGTGCCGTCTCGCGCCGAAAACTTTGGGATGGTCTTCTGCGAGGCCGCGGCCTTTGGCGTTCCTTCAGTCGCGACTGCCACCGGCGGTATTCCAACGATCGTTCGCGAGGGCATCACGGGGGCTGCGCTGCCCCAGGACAGCCTTCCGGAAACCTTCGCGCAGACGATTGGGCAGCTTTTGTCGGATCCGGTCCGCTACCGAAGGTTGGCACTTTCAAGCCGTGACGAATACGAGGCGCGCCTGAACTGGAGAACTTTCGCGCAGCGGTTCTTTGAACATGCCCAACGGATAGGTCTAACTGTATAAAACAATAGAATAGCAGGGAGTGGGGGAATCACGGATGAATCTGGCGCTGATGCGCGGGATCGAGAGCTCTCCACCGTGCCCCCGTTCTACGGCAGCCGCAAGCTGCGCCACGCTCGGGCGGGAGGGCTACACGCTCAGCCGCAAGCCAGTCCGGCGCCTGGCCCGCCTGCCGCGGGCAGGTCAAGCTGGTACGTGTGATGGGCTTGCGGGCGATGGCACCCCGCGGGCTAACGCCACTAATAAATTTGAGTCAGTATTAGTATGCTTCCAAAAGTTGTTACAAGCTCCGTTATCAGGTCGGCGCACCAAGGAGAAAGCCATGGGGGCGTGTATATTGTCGATCTTGAACGAAACACATGCAAACGAGTTATTGATTGGAATGACAAGTCGATTAATTGGGAAGGTCGCGGGAAAGACAGGGGGTTGAGAGGCATTGCGTTTTATGAAGGCATGGTTTTGTTAGCCGCAAGCGATGCAATATTGGTTTATGACACAACATTTCGGCTTGTCGAGTCTCATAGAAATTCATATCTCAAGCACTGCCATGAGATATTCGTGCACAAAAATAAGTTGTATCTGACGTCAACTGGGTATGATTCAATTTTAGAATTCGATTTAGAAGGAAAGAAGTTCACGCGGGGTTGGTGTTTCCGGCCGAGATTAGCGCAAAGTCGTTTAATGACAAAATTGTCTCGGCGTCTTAGGAGGCCATTGGTTCCGCGGCTATCTCTTTTTGAGCCACATTCTGGCAAAGGGCCTCTTCCTGGGGATACTATCCATTTGAATAACGTGTTCGTTGGTGATAATACTTTGTTTGTTTCAGGCACGGGTTTGAACGCGGTTTGGGGCATAAATGACGCCTCGTTATTTAGATATGGGACTGTGCCGCTCATAACTCATAACGCGCGACCCTTCCGCGATGGAATTCTTTTCAACGACACAGCTTCAGAGCGGATTCTTTATGCTACTCCTCCAGGACAAATACTTGCCTCTTTTTCCATTAATCGGTATCCCGACGCGCAATTGCTAAATGCTGGCTTACCAAAAGATCATGCGCGTCAGGCTTTTGGGCGAGGGCTTTGCTTATTTCAGAATAATTGGATAATCGGCGGGTCATCCCCCGCCACGATATCAGCATATCAATTAGACGGTGGCGCGCAGCCTATTAGCACGGTCAACGTTACCATGGACGTGCGTAATGCTATTCATGGGCTAGAAATCTGGCCATATTGATTGGGACCACGCTGCTTTCTATTGGTCATTGTCGAGAAGTGGGTCTGCATGATTGCGGCGAGTATTGTGTGCTCGGGATAGCCATAATCATAACGGAGGGGAGCTATCGTGACGGAGGGGCTCGGGAGAGCTCAGTTACCAACGATCATCATTGTCATAGCCATACCGAACAAGCATGTCGGAAGCGACGTCCGTGAATAATTGGATTGCTTGGTCATCGAAATACTCCCGCCATTTGCCAACCAGTCCCTTACGGAAGGTCGGACTTTGATTGGAAAAGATATGCGTGGTGAGTTGCTTAATTTCGTGGTGTGCGAGCGGCATGCCCAGGTGCTCGTATATGGTTTGCACAGTGGTGAACTGGACATCGTCGCTGCCTCCGCCCGCTGCGCCTACCAAATCTTCGAAACGGACCACCAGTGCGCCGCTCGAGAACCATCCATAATACCTACTCAGAAGGCCTTGAATCGATGGGAGTCTAACCGGAGGGTATCCCTTGATCACGAGGAGAATTCGGGTCCTCATGTCAGGCAGGTCTAACAGGAACCGGTGATGGGGGTTCTTGCGATCGTTAAGGAGATGAATCACATATGAGATGACTATATCCCGTGGATCGCGAATCATGAAGAAGCAGCGAGCCCCGTTTCTGCGCAGGGTATCGTCGTTCTCTTCAGAGTAGGCACAGTGGGCGACGACGATCTCACCCGGTCCGAGCGTGGAAAGAAGTTTAGAAAGACCGCCATGTCGGCGAATTCGCCGATGATTGATCGTTGGCAAGATGCGTCGATAAATTCGCGGGTGAAGGCAGAGTGCCCTCTCGAGCAGATGTGTGCCGGCTTTGGGAATCGAGGTGCAGAAGATGCGCGGCTGGCCCTGGTTCGTGAGGCGTGCCCTCCACTTGTCGGGTGAGACTCCAAACCGGCGTGCATCCCACCATCTGCGTGAGATCAGTAATTTAACCGACATCGTTCCCTCGACTGATTATATCCGGCGATAAGCAATGGGTGATTCCACGTCAATTGCAATTGAAGTTTGAGTCTGAACGAGGGGGGATCTATCCACGCCTTGTCCACGGTGCCGCGTGCTCTATCACTAGCGGCACGATGGGCCCGGAGTGAATAGAGCCTACCTAGCTAGAGGCCATTGGGTTTAGATCAGGCGGCATGGTCGTATCGATGGTTGATGGATTGAAAGAGCTTTTTTGTTCTCCGCCAGGGCGTTGTCGTTGCTTTGCCCCTTGATCTTAGTCCAGTGGCGGCGGCGCACGGCGCAGGTTGTGCAGAGGCGCCACCCAGATGCCGGCTAGGCGCTCATGGCGCTGCTCTCCAAACAACGTCACGGCGCGTTGCAGCCTGACTCATACCACGTTGGAAGAGGCTGTCTGTCGCCTCGGGGTCTGTGGGGCCTGGGCCCAAGACGCGAATGCATTCCATTCCTTGGGATTGTGTATGTGGAACAGATCAATGCTCTGCGGTACCGAATCGATAAGTTTCAGAAACCAGTGGCGGTATTTGCGCCACCTCAAGATATTGATAGCGAGGTGATAAGTGAAGGCCATGCTGAACTCGTTGAAGTCGGGAGGTAGCTCGGATCGTGGATGGGTCCGGGTTTTCCATTGTCGCTTGGCTGCCCACCAATAGTGAACTAGCAGGGGGAAATCAATAAAAACGACCGTATCGGCAGCTCTGACTCTTCGCTCTATGGCGTCGCGAGTACCAAGTCCATCGATAATCCACTTCGGCTTCAAAAGCAATTCATCCAATCTTCTGTCGCATTCTTCGGGTAGAGTAAGTGTCCGACCCGGGCCGAGCTGTATGCTGTCGACGTGGTAGAGGGGTAGATCAGTGGCTTTGCTGAGCAGCCGCGCCAAGGTTGTCTTACCACCTCCGCAATTTCCAATTACTGCGATTCTTTGCATTGTTGTTACATCCCGAACGACTAGACGGACGTTCATGAAACAGGTCTGAACACTCGTGTTCAACCTATATGAAGGTAATTCAGTCGATTGCTGTGACTACCTAAGTAACGCCTGTAACTGATATACGTAAATATTTATCCTTATAGATGTTCTCTAAGTAGTAGGGAGCGAAAAGCCTGTAGCAAAGTGTAGAGCCCTGTAGCACAGTGTAGAGTCAAATGTCCTAATTCTGCCGGTTCCTGACGTACGTCACAAGCGCGCGATGCTGAAGAAGTTTGGATCAGCCCTCCCGCTACTTTGGCGACGGCTAGGAGTGCTCAACGAAATCGTGGTCGTCGGTGTCTCAAAGTCGCTGACGGGTTGCGCTGCGCAAGCCGAGCTGGCCCTGTTCAATGCGGGCGGCACGGCTCCTTGATCGGTATCCGAGCCTCGGCCTGCTTATAAAAACCGCTGATCCGCCATTCGCTGCAGCGCATCGTCAAGTGCAATCTCCTGTTTTCCCGGGATCGGACTCCAGACCCAGATATTACTCGATTCCGCGGGGAGGCCGATGGCTACTGTGCCCGTGAATTGACTTATCGCCACTGACGGGATGTCCGGAAGCGCGGCGGCTCAGACGCGAGAGGGGGCTTCAAGATCGATCGAGCCCGCCAAGGGAGGGTCAGTTGTATCGGCATCCAGCACATGCTGAATGAACCATTGCTCGAGCTGCACGGCGGTTATCATGGCTTTGCGTCTCAATCCCCCCTACCCTGTGATTACGGGGGGCAAGGAAGTCCTCTGTGGCCATAGCGGGTTTTATTCTTTTATTCTGGTCGTTGCCGCAGTGTCGGCCGCGAGGGAACGGTTGAGCTGATATGGATATATCGACCGAGTCGACGGCGTAGTGCTGTGCTAATGCCGAAGGGAGGCTGAAAATGTGCGCACGGGATCCGATCACCTGTTTGCCGACTCATCAAGTCACCAACCAACCACCGCCGCTTGGTGACTACCAGGCCTTTGACACGGACCGGGTGTTGCGCGAGGCAGTCGTGCGCGAGGGAGCGTCCTGGACGAGCGAATACCTGCGCGAGCTCGGGGCAGTGACCGGCAGTGAGCACGCCATGGAGCAGGGTTTTCTCGCGAACCGCGAGCCGCCGCAGCTTTTCAGCTTCGACCGCTATGGCGGGCGTATCGACGAGGTGCATTATCACCCGGCTTATCATGAGCTGATGCGTCTGGCGGTTCGCC
>JAKDMQ010000077.1 GCA_030452265.1 Nitrococcus sp. | reverse complement strand
GTGCGCATCATGACCGGTGGGATGCTGCCGGCGGGTGCCGATACCGTCGTGATGCAGGAGCGGGTGCGCTGCGAGGCGGAGCGCGTGTGGGTCGATGGAGATCACCGATTGGGCGAGAACGTCCGGCCGGCCGGCGAAGACCTTGCCAAGGGGGCGAGCATCCTGCATCGAGGCCGGCGTCTGATGCCTGCCGACCTCGGACTGCTTGCCGAGATAGGGCAGACTGAAGTAGCGGTGCATCGCCGCCTGCGAGTCGCCTTTTTTTCCACCGGAGATGAGCTGCGCAGCGTCGGTGAGCCGTTGCGTGCGGGCCAGATCTATGACAGCAACCGCTACACGCTCCACGGCATGCTGAGGCGGCTCGGCGTTGAGATACTGGATCTAGGAGTGGTTCGAGATGACCGCACGGCGCTGGCCCAAGCATTGGATAGCGCAAGTGAGGGCGCGGATGTCGTCATCACCTCGGGCGGTGTCTCCGTCGGCGAAGCGGATTACGTCACCGAGCTGCTCGCGGCACGAGGAGCCATCGAGTTCTGGACGATCAACATCAAGCCAGGCCGGCCACTCGCATTTGGCCGTTTGGGCGATGCCGCGTTCTTCGGCCTGCCGGGCAATCCAGTCTCGGCTATGGTCACCTTCTACCAGGTAGTCCAGCCGGCGTTGATCTACCTGGAGGGCGAAGCCCCCGCTGCCCCTATGCGCGTGAGCGCCCGCTGTGCCGGGGGGCTTCGCAAGAAGGGCCGGCGCCTGGAATACCAGCGGGGCATCCTTGGCACGGGCGCCGACGGCACGCTCGAGGTGCGCAGCACGGGCGCGCAGGGCTCGGGTATTCTGCGCTCCATGAGCGAGGCCAACTGCTTCATCGTGCTGGCCGAGGAATGCGGGGGTGTTGCGGACGGCGAGTGGGTTAGCGTGGAGCCATTTGCCGGCCTCGTCTGACTACGTCCATGCGGGGCATTTCGTCGTGACGGCGTGCGCCCGGCCTGCGGCCGGCGGCTGAACACGCAGGTGGGTGGCAGGGCAGCCGTGTCCTCGCGGACCCGCACGCGCAACAGGATGTTGGAAGCCCCGAGCGCCGGAGATACTTACAGTTGGTTCATACCTTTGCGGCATTGGCGATTTCGCTTGCCGTCGGCCTTCTGATTGGACTTGAGCGAGGCTGGGAGCAGCGCGACGAGGAAGAAGGCCACCGCGTTGCAGGCATCCGAACGTTCATGCTCATTGGTCTGCTGGGGGGCATCACGGCGCTGCTGGCCGCGCAGTATGGCGCCATTATTCTTGGCTTTGGCATCCTCGGCGTTGCGCTGATCAGCAGTACCGCCTATTTCGTCACCACCCAGAGCAGCCACCAATACGGGATCACCAGCCAAGCCGCGTTTATGGCCACCTATGCCCTGGGCGCGGTCGCCGCCTCGGGTCATCCGGAAGCCGCGGCCGCCGCGGCCGTGGTGATCGCCATCGTGCTTGGTCTCAAGGAGGAGCTGCACGATTGGCTGCATCGGCTCGACCGCAACGAGCTGACTGCGGCGCTGCAGCTCCTGATGATCTCTATCGTCGTTCTGCCGCTGCTTCCTAACCGCGAATTCGGGCCCTTTGATGCGATCAATCCGTATCGGATCTGGTGGTTCGTGGTCCTGATCGCGGGGATTTCCTTCGTCGGCCACTTCGCCATCCGGATCGCCGGGCCTGGACGCGGCATTGTGCTGACAGGCGTGCTCGGCGGGCTGGCTTCCTCCACCGCCTTGACGCTGAACTTCGCCCGCTTCGGGCGCGGGCGCCCAGCGGCCCACTCGCTGCTGGCAATCGGTATCGTGCTCGCGACCGGGACTGTTTTTCTGCGAGTCGCAGCCTACGTCAATGTGCTCAACCCGGATCTTGGCCGGCGCCTGCTGCTCCCTTTGATCAGCCTCGCGCTGCTGAGCTGTGCCATCGCCGTGTTGGCCTGGTGGAGCGAACGCGGCAAGTTGGTGCCGCCGACGCTGCAGCCTAGCAAGCCCTTCCAGCTCCGGGTGGCCCTACAATTCGGCCTCATTCTGGCCCTGATTACACTGCTGAGCGCGGCCGCGCGGCGGTTTTTCGGCGAGGCGGGGATCTATGGCCTAGCGGTTATCGCCGGCCTCTCCGGGGTCGATGCCATCACCTTATCGCTGATCTACATGGCCGAGGGCTCTTTGAGCAACGCCATTGCCGCAAAGGCTGTTTTGCTCGCCGCCGCCTCCAACAGCATCATGAAAGCCGTACTGGTCGTCATCCTCTGCGGCGGTTCGCTCGCATGGCGGATCGCCCTATATGCCGCTGCGTTACTGAGCGTCACGGCGATCTGGATTTGGTTGCTGCCGCAGGTATAGACTACGCCGCCAAGCCGACGCCGCGTGTTGGTTGCGCACTCGGACGGCCGGCCATGAACTGCCTGATCCGGCGCGTGATATAGGCCCGCGACAGGCCGGCAAACCTCGGCCAGATTAGCGTGAAGCAGACATTTGTGCCGCGGGCTGCCTAGCCTGTTCGGGCTCATGTGGCATTGAAAAGACTCTTGGTTGACAATAGGTATAAACTAACTATCGTAGTGTGGTTTCGCGGCTACAATACTCAGCCCCGTCGATCAAGCAGACGGGGTCAGGAGCGAGGGGCTTCCCATGGTACGAGCGGTAACCATTGAAGAGTTCGCCGAGGATAGCCGAGCCTTCCAGGACACCGGGGGGGCGAGCGCCAACAACCGCTCGCTCGGCTTCGTCCCGGCTTTTCTGGATACCGAGACGGGCGTCGTCTACATTTCGCGCAACCCGAATGGAACGCTTGCGCCTTGCCATTGCCTGGACGGCTTACCGGACGCGCTGATAGCCAACCGCGACGCTAAGGGCCGCGTGCTGGCCGTAAAGGTATCGGTAATTGCGGGCTTTGAGCGCAACGGCTGCTTTTTCACTCGCGAACAAGCGGCCCATTTCACCGCCACCGACGAGACCTGAAAGGCGCTGGCCTCTCTCCCCCCCGAGCTTTCCCTCATACCGCATGACCCGCCGCTACCGATTCGACGCGGGTAACCTGCAATTTGCAAGCGCACGCCGGCTCTGCTCTCGAGGTCATACTTGGTCGTGCGCGTGGCGTTGGCAGTTACCCGTTTAGGTTGCTGAGCTCGGACCCGGCCCCCGCCATTACCGGCTATTCTTGCTGCCGGGAGTCTCGCGCTGGCTGCCTCCCAGCTCGGCTTGACTTGGCCTCTCCAGGGGCGGTCGACCGTTACGGCGTCGAATCAAGTTGAGGGTGTATAGGACGCCAGGGAGGCGGACAAGGCGCCGCTCCAAGTAGAATTTGCCGGGAAAATCGGCTATGCCAAGGCCGAGCAGTATCGTCAGAACGCCTTGCCCAGGCGCCACCAACATGATTACCCCCAGAATCACCAGAGTCCCGCCGAGTAGATTCTTCGCGACCAGCCAAAACCAGATGATTATCGGCGAGTCGCTGCCACGTCGATGCAGCCGCTGGCGGTAACGGTGGGTGAAATATTCGGCGGGCACGGCAGTCGCTATCCAAGGTACGGCGACCACGCTGATCAACAACATGAGCACGGAGAAGCCCATTAGCCAGGGTATGAACGGTGCTATGAGGTTCAGCAATTGATCGATAGTGGGCACGGATTGGGTACTCGAACTGACTGGCGGCTGCTAGGCAGCGATGATAGCGATTGGATGCCAAGTATCGCACAGGTTGCAGGGCAAACAGCCGGCTATCTCACCAACTGTCATAGCACTGTGACGCATCGGCAGCGCGGCCGCTCAACTATATACCGTCCACCGGTCGTGTTCTACAAGTAGTCTTCAGCCGTTGTCGAGCGTGCAACGCTGTCCCTCGGTAGTCTGAAAGCGTGCAGGTCGCGTTGCGATACGTATAGCGACGCGATACACTCTGCTATGATTAAGACCTTCAGGATCGGGATTATCACTAGGAGACGGCCATGCGTATGCACAATCCACCGCACCCCGGAGAGACGTTGCGTGAGGATGTTCTGCCGGCCCTTGGGTTGTCCGTGGCAGAGGCTGCCCGCCAGCTTGGCGTTAGCCGTGTGGCTTTGTCGCGCGTGCTGCACGGTCGGGCCGCCATTTCCGTCGATTTGGCCCGCCGTCTCGAGGCATGGTTGGCCAAGTCCGACGGGCGCGGCCCCAGTGCGGAAACCTGGCTGCGTGGTCAAGTTGCCTACGACTTGTGGCAAGCAGAACACTCTGGCCGCAAGCTGGAGGTTGAGCGAGCACATACGCTAAGCGCATGAATGTCCTTCGGCGAGAAGACTGACATCCTGGAATGCAACCCTACAGCGGCCTGCAAAATTATCGCCTGATGAGAGCGATCACGATAATCGATGGGCCGCTGATCGCCCTATCTGCGGAAAACGCAACGAGGCATTTCAAACACTGCTGGAGTCGCGTCACTGCGACCACGTACCGAAAGCAGAGATGGAGATCATTCGCGCCCGGCTCAAAGTGGCCAAGGCAACTGCGAAGGAGATGAGAGATGGCAAAGCGCATCGTTGAAGGGATCAAGATCGAGAGCAGCTCCGGCAATTTCTTCGCTGATCTGGGGGTTCCTGATGCTGAGAATCTCAGGAACAAGTCTGGCCTGGTAATCGAGATCACCCGTGCCGTGCGCAGGCTCGGTCTGGCTCAAGAAGAGGCCGGTCGTCGCATAGGGCTTGCGCAGCCGAAGGTCTCGGCTATGCTTGTGCGGCAACTTCGCCAGTGTGTCCGAGCGCAAGCTGATGGATTGCCTGAACCGGCTGGGGTATGAGATCGCAATCACTGTGAGGCCTGTGGCCGAGCCGGTCGGGCACCTGACGCTTGACATCGTTTGACTGGCGTGAACGCCGAGACGGCTACGTGCAGTGGCCCGCAAACATCGGCGATCCTGGGACCGGATTAGTTGCCAACGAAATCGAGGTAGTCGAGTAGACGGTGAACGCTCCGGAGACCATCAGAACTTGGCGGCAATGTCGGACTGCGTGTGGGGCCGCTTTTCTGCGTAATTATCTCTTCTGATTCAGTACAGCTAGGTAAATGCGTACAATGGTGGCCAGGGACAGAATCGAACTGCCGACACGGGGATTTTCAGTCCCCTGCTCTACCGACTGAGCTACCTGGCCAGAAGGCGCTTCATTCAACCCGATTCGTGTGGGTATCGTCAAGGGCTGGTCGCGGCGAAGCGATAGATGCCTTGCTTGTCGCGATAGCGGCGGAGCTCGCCGGCGTGCCAAAGTTGGTGCAGGTGCGCGATGGCTTCACCCATGGCGAAGAAGAGGCCATGACTGTCAATCTCGCGTCGAAAGAGTACCGGCAAAGCCTCGGCGGCGCTGAGCGGTGCATCGTGGCAGGCTAAGCGCAACCGCTCCAAGCGTACTTGATGATGCCGCTCGAGCGCCGCGAGGCGCGCGTGCAGCCCCCGAAAGGGACTGCCGTGCGAAGGCAACACCAGCACGTCCGCGGGCAGGCGGTGCAGCTCTGCGAGCGAGTCCAGATAATCGGCGAGGGGGTCGCCATCGGGCTGCTCGGGGCGCACGCTGATATTGCTGGAGATGCCCGGCAGCACCTGGTCGCCCGAGATGAGCCAGCCCGCGCTCTTGCAATACAGGCAGGCATGCTCCGGGGAGTGCCCTTGTCCGGCTATGACCTCCCATTGCCGGTCACCGATTCGCAGTTGGCTGCCGGCGCTCAGATATTCGGCCACGCGGGCGATGCCCGCCAGGAGCGGCCGGTAGAAGTTGCCGCGGGCGGCGAGCGCCGCGCGGCGCTCCGCGTCCAGGCCATTGCGGGTGAATAGCTCGGAGATGTACTGGCCTGCCTGCCCATCGGAGTAAGCGTACAGATTAACGGCGCTATCCTGCTCGGCCCGAGTGATGAGAACCTCGGCGCCGAAGCGTTGCTGCAGCCAGCTCGCCAACCCGTAGTGATCGGGATGGAAGTGGGTGATTACGATGCGCTGGATGGGCCGGCCACCCAGCAAATTCGCAATGATCGACTCCCAGGCCGCACGGCTCGGTGGCAGCGAGGCGCCGGCGTCCACCAATGTCCATGCCTCGCGCTCCTGCAGCAGCCAGACGTTGATGTGGTCGAGCGCGAATGGCAGCGGCAGCCGCAGCCAATATAGCCCGTCGGCAATGGCCATCCAGCCGTCGATGGGCGGTGTCTCGAACGGATATTCGAGCTCGCACTTCATGGCTCGCGGGTGCCCGCGCGGTCACTCGGGACGAAAGTCTGGCGGAGGCTCCGAGCCTTCGCCGAAGAAGAACTTCTCCATCTCGCTCACGAGGAACTGGCGGGCTTTCGGGTCCATTGGCGTGAGGCCGTATTCGTTGATCAGCATGGTCTGATGTTTCATCCACATCTGCCAAGCCTCGTTGGAGATGTTATCGAAGATGCGCTTGCCGAGCTCGCCAGGATAGGGCTGGCGCTCGAGGCCCTCGGCCTCTTTGCCGAGCTTCAGGCAGTATACCGTTCGACTCATGCTCGTATTTCCTCCAGGACTTGCAGCAGCCGACGTACCGGAGCCGCAAGCCCACAACGCTTCGAAGTATGCTCGTTATACCAGAGCTGCTCTGGCCTATCCATGACAGCAGGATCCTCGGATTGTACGCGGGCGTGCAGCGGGTGAATCTCCAGGTGAAAGTGGCTGAACGTGTGCCGGCGCACCGGCCATGCCTGGGCCGGACCGGCGTGCAGCCCGAATCGGTGGCGACAGACGCCGATGTAATCAGCCTCGAGATCGCACTCCGGCGGACACCATAGCCCGCCCCAGACACCGTCAGGCGGGCGGCGTACCAGCAGTACCCGATCACCGCGCTGCAGCAGGAGCATCCGGGTCTGGCGCACGGCTTTGCGCTTGGCCGGCCGCGGCTCGGGGAAACACTCCTGGCGGGCGAGCCGGCGCGCGGCGCAGTCCGGCGCCAGGGGACAGCGCCCGCAGCGCGGCCGCGCCCGCACACACACCGATGCCCCCAAATCCATCATGCCCTGGTTGTAGGCCGCCGTCTGCTCCCGCGGCGTGTAGTGCTCTGCGAGCGTCCACAGCCGGCGCTGGACCTCGGCTTGGCCAGGCCAGCCCGCGACGGCATGATAGCGGGCGAGGACTCGTTTGACGTTGCCGTCGAGGATCGCATGCGGCTGGCCGAACGAAAACGAGAGGACGGCGCCGGCAGTAGAGCGGCCGATGCCCGGTAGGCGCTGCAGTTGATCCAGCGTTTCGGGAACGCTCCCGCCGTGATGGGTTGTGATGTGTCGAGCGGCTTGGTGTAGGCGGTGGGCGCGCGCGTAATAGCCAAGACCGCTCCACAGATGCAGCACCTCGTCGACGTCGGCCGCGGCCAGCGCGGCGATGTCCGGGAAGCGCGTCATGAAACGCTCGAAGTACGCAATCACCGTTGCGACCTGCGTCTGCTGTAGCATGATTTCCGAAACCCATACCCGGTAGGGGGTTGGCGGATTTTGCCAGGGTAGGTCACGGCGGCCGTGGCGCTCGTGCCAGTCGAGCACCGCGGCCGAGAAGGCAGCCGTTGCGGCGTTCATCAATTGAACAACCCCTTCAGCTTCTCGCCGATCCGCTGCTGGATTTTCTGCTGCACATCTTGCTTCTTCTCTTCCAGCTTCTGCCTGAGCTCGGCCTTTTCCTCGGCGATCCGCTCGCCCGCAATCGCCCTGAACGCGCTGGCGATATCGACGCTGATATCGGGGTCGGCAAACGCGCCGCCAAGGTGCAGCGGGATGGGAACGTTGCGCAGCGCCTCGATCTCCGCGCCGCCCTGGCCCTTGAGCGTTCCGACCAAGTTCACCGTCAGGTCGTAGTCCAGGGTGCGCTCGATGAGATTCGCCTTGCCATCGCCGCCGATACGCAGCAGCGGCGTCTGGACGCTGAGATCGTCGTTGCGCACCACTCCGCCGTCGAAGTGGAGCGTGCCGCCGAGCTTGCCGTAGTCGGTCTGCAGCGGGGCGTCTGTCTTGGGTACCGGCTTGCCCTTGAATCTGGCGAGCGCGGTGCGGATAGTCTGCGCAACGTTGATGCCCTTGACCATGCCGTCCTTGAAGACGAAGGTGGCTTGGCCGGTCAACGCCTTCAGAAAATCCTTCGGTGCGCCCCCTTTGGTGGTGGCGTCGATGGAGAAGCTGCCGCTGCCGAGCAGCTTGTCGAAGCCGGCGACGGCGCTGAGCAGCGGCTGCGCCTCGATGCCGGTGAGGCGTTCGTTCAGCGAGAGGGTGACCACATCGCCGGTGGCATCGATGCGGATGTCGCCCTGGTAGCGGCCGCCGTAGAGGCTGGCGGTCAGCGGATGAATGCGGATATGGCCGGCGTTTGCGGTGACGGTGATGTCGGCGTCTGTCAGCCGCGCACCGGCCACGGTCAGCTTGCCGATATGGAGTTGGCCGTCGAGGGTGAGGCTGCGCAACGGCTCGAGCGGCGGCTCGGTCTCAGCGCCGGCCGATGTCGTCGGCGCGGACGGTTGCTGCGCGGGCTCGCTCTGCGCCGGTAGGTAGTGGTCTATGTTGATTTGGTCCAGGGTGAGATCGAAAGCGGCATTCGGCCCCGCGAAGTCGCGTATGGCGAGCGTGCCGGCGAGCACGGAGTCGTCCAGCATCACTTGCAGCGGCTCGACGTTGATTGTGCCGTCCGCGCCATAGCGGAACCGCGCCTCCAGGCTTAGCGCCTGCAGCACGTCCGGGTTGCGGGTCCGCGGCGCTTCTATGGCCAGTTGCTCGAACACATCTTGCGGGTTGAACTGCGGCACCGACAGGCTGCCCTGGGCGGTCACGCCCGCGTCACCCAGACGCGCCTGTGCCTTGGCCCGTGCGGTAACGCCCGCCGCCTGCAGCACCAGCTCGCTGAGGCGATAGACGCCCTTGTCCAGGTTGGCCTCCACTCGGCCCGTGAGCTGCGCCGCCTGTTCGTCCCCGGGAATGCCTTCGCCCGAGACCTTAGCCTGCAGAGCAAGGTCGGTGATGGTGGCCGTGGAGAGGTCTGGTGCAACGGTGGCGATGGCGGCCAGGCTGGCTGTGATGGTCGGTCCTTCGGCGAGTGTGACCTGCCAGTCGGCCTGCACGGGAATCTCGCTACCGAGGCTTACGTTCTCGAGTGTCAGGTTGAATGGATCGACGACCACGGTAGTGCCGGCCTCGCGATCCTCCCAGACCAGGCGGGCTTCGTTGATGACGAAGCCCTCGAGGGTCGCATGGCGAAGCAGCGGAGGCACCGCGGTTTGTTCCTTGTCGAAGTCCTTGGGTGGGGCGGGCTCGGCGCTGGCGCCGGGTTCGGCCATGGCGCCTGCGCCAAGTGTCTCCCAGTTACCGGTGCCCTGCGCATTGCGGATGAGATGAATCCGCGGCTGCGCCAGGGTGATCGTGTCGAGGACGAGATTGCCCTGCAACAGCGGCAGCACCTTCACCGCCAGCTCCATGGATTTTGCCTGAAAGAACGGTGCCGTACCGAAGCCGGGCGCATCGGCGAGCTGCACCCCATTGGCCTGTAGGCCGATCCAGGGGAAGAATGTCAATTCCAGATCGCCCTCGATGACGAGCTCGCGGCCAGTCTGCGTGGCTACGGCGCGCGCGATCTCGTCCCGATAAGCATTGGGATCTACAAGCACTATCACCGCCACTAAGAAGACGATGCATAATGCGAGGATCCCGGCTAGGGTGATCAGAAGCCACTTGATGATACGGCCCATTGAGCCTCCGTGCTGTCTGAGCGAGATCGGCGCCATAGGCGCGGTCCGCACAAGAAGTTCTCTGCAATTTGTACGGGAGTTATTGCCAGGGTTGAATGCAGTAGTTTGTAATTCTACAGAGTGGGCGCTGCCGGCTCTACTAATCAGTTCCATCTATAACGGTAGGGGAAAGTATGAGTGAATACAGTGTTGTCGTGGCAGAAGGTGCGCAGTCCCGTTTTTTCACACTGGAACCCGTTGAAATACCAGAGCTCGAGTCCGGACCCAATCTGAAAGAGCATGACTCCCTTGCGAATCCCATTCATAAAGCCCACCAACAGAGCATTTATGCCGATACCCGGGGCGGCGAGAATCGTACCGCGGGCGGTCAGACGCATGGCTACGACGAGCATCGACAACGATTCGACGATGAGATGGAAGCGCGATTCGCGCGCGACATCGTCAAGCACGTCGATGCCTTGATACGCAGCAACGGGACGCGACGTCTCATCCTCTGCGCCGAAAAGCGTATGCTCGGCTTTCTTCGCCAGGCGCTCAACGGTCGGATTTCGCGAGACGTGCAGGTGATCGAGGTGCCAAAGGACCTCGCCAAGCTCAACGTGCGGGATCTGCACGATCGGTTGGCGCGAAAGGGCTACTTGCCGGCACGCTGTTAGCCGCGCGGCACGGGGCGGCTCGTA
This sequence comes from Nitrococcus sp., assembly GCA_030452265.1. GTDB lineage: Bacteria > Pseudomonadota > Gammaproteobacteria > Nitrococcales > Nitrococcaceae > Nitrococcus. The sequence goes on along the minus strand of JAKDMQ010000077.1, from coordinate 3,503 downwards.
CCCCGCGGCAATTCGATTGCGCCGGCGCCGGCCTTAGCGAGCGGCGGATAATCGAGTCGGCTGATACGTCGTCGGCAAGCCAGGCTGCCGAGCGAGCGCCCAGGCCCAGCTTTTGCCGCTGAGCCGAGGCGTGCGGTTATCGCAGGCCGATCACAGACCCTCTGGCGTGCGGCCGCTATCGAAGAGGGTCAGCTCCCAGATAGCGCGGTTCGCGTCATAGCGAAGAATGTAGGTTCCACTGTCATCGGCGCGAACCTTGAAGTATTGATGATCAGTGGCAAGCCAGCGATCGATGATCTCATTGACGATCACGCGCCGTTTACCCATGCTAAAGGCTTGAGGCTCACGCTCGCCATTGATGCCCGTGTTGCACTCCACGCTCAGCACCAAATAGCGGTCCCGGGGCGTGCCTGGGGTACTGTCATCGTTGTAACTGCTCGTCATGGAGCTGCTTTCATCTCCGCTTGGTACAGCGTCGCCGCCTTGGCGCAGCGCTTCGAACGATCGGTTGTCGGAAAAGATCCCGCTACCTACAGCCTAGCAAACGTTCAGTATCAACCGGGCGAAAAATACAAAAATCGCGGCCCCCGTGGCGCATCGTCAGTGGGCCTATGCTAACCGAATCAGCGCGGGGTTTGCCTGGCCGGCACGGGTAGGAGACCGTGTAGGACCAACCATCGCGCCGGGCAGGGCGCTTAGTCGGCCTCCGAGCTTGGGTTGAGATCGATTTGACGTCCGCGTTCATCGACGGTGTAAAGCTTCACCGGGCGCCGCCAGATCCGATCGATGTATTCGAGGACTTTTCGAGTCCGCTCCAGGTCAAGCCCGCGGCCGTCGTTCTCATGCTGGTGGCGTAGAATCAGCGTACCGTCGGATTTCAGCTCGTCGATTTCCACGCGTGGGGCCCCGAAGTTGAATTTCGGCCGCAAAATCGCTTCGTGAAGCTCGTGGATGTTGGACTCCGTGACGCGAATCTCGCCGTTTTGCTTTGCGCTGTAGACGAACAAGCCAAGCTCATCGGCGAGCTCCGCGGTAAAGTAGTTGCGAATGAAGCCAAAATCGTCTTCATCTCGCCTGATCGCCCGCGCGGCGTCCAAGCCGTCACGTTCCAGCAGGTGCTCCCAAAGTGAATAGCCCAAATGGTAAGGGTTCACTTGCAGCGCAACCTGGCGCTCACCGGCATACGGGCGCACTACGTCAGAGTGGGTTTTCATACAGTCGACGTACATCTGCCCGGGCAGGAAGGCGGCCTCGCGCAGCAATCGTGAGTGCCAATAGCTTGCCCAGCCTTCATTCATGATCTGACAGTTGAACACCGGTTGGAAATAGTAGGCTTCCTTGCGCACCGAGAGAAAGATATCCCGCTCCCAATCCTCCATTTCCGGTGCATAGGTGGCAATGAACCACAGCAGGTCGCACTCAGGATGCGGCGGGATGTGCAACGGCGCGGGTGCGCCGCGGGTCTTAGGCTCCGGCTGCGCCTCGCCCGGAAGCTGTTGGAAGCGATCACGAAACTCTTCCGGCTCGGGCTCCTTACGCTTATCGGGTCGGCGGTACTTCGGTCGGTTCAGCGGCTGATTGGTGTCGATATGGGGTTCCAGTGCAAGCGCGACATCCAGCACTTGCTCGACTCTTTTCTCGCCTGTTTCCTCAATCACTTCAGCAATTCGCCGGGCATGGGCGGCCGCCTGTTCGACGATGCGGTAACCCACCTGCTCTTGGCTGCGGATAAAAGTCAAATTGTTGTGCGAGAAATCGGCGTGACCGAGCACATGGGCCACCACCAGGATGTTCTCCTCGAGGCTGTTGGTGTTGACTAGGTAGGCCCGATTCGGGTTGCCGGGGAATACCACCTCAAAGATCCGCGAATGACCCATGCGATGTTGGACCATCTGATAGATCCAACGCACTCCGAACGACCAGTGCGGCATTCGAACCGGCAGGCCGTAGACGGCTACCTCCATCATGAAGCTGGGCGGTACCAGGTCGAATTCGACCGGGTAATACTCCAACCCCAGCTCGCGGGCCAGCGTCTCGACCTTCGGGATCAAATCCTCGAGCTTCTCCGCCATCTCACGGAACCTCGGCGTCTGCGGCCTGGTCGGTAAAAAATGCCTTGATCGCTAACCAGATATCAGCCTCGCGAGTCAGGGAATAACTGCCCACCGGCCATTCGTTGGCGGCAAGCCCGCGCCAGATTCCTGCCACTTCCGTGTCCAACCGACGGTGATTCTGGTGGGAGACCTCGACGTAACCCATAAAGTTCATGATCGGGGCGAGCCGCAGCAGTGCCTCGCTGGCGCGCTGGCGATCCTCACTGAAATTGTGTCCATCCGTCGCGTAGAAGAGATAGCAGTTATAGATGGCGGGATCGTAGCGCTCCTCCAGGATCTGCTCTGCTTTGTGCACGGCCGAAGAGCTCTTGGTGCCGCCCTGGCCGTGGACGCGGAAGAAGTTCTCCTCCTCGAACTCCCAGGCCTCCACCGTATGGGCGATGAACACGGACTCTATACTGGAGAATTGGCGGCGGATGCCCTGCAAGGCCCAGAAGAAGAAGGTCTTGGCCAATTTGCGGCAGTGATCGTCCATGCTCGAAGAGACATCGAGCAGGAAGAAGGCAACGGCGTTGGTCGTTGGGCGCCGGCGCCGGGCGAGCTGCCGGAAGCGCAAGTCATCGTTAACGATCGGGATCGCCTCCGGCCCTTGCGCGCCGCGGCGCTTGATTGCTTCCTTCATGGTGCGCCGGCGGTCCAGGCGTGAGCGGGCCCCGCGCCGATCCCAGCCCTCGCGGATAAATGTATCTTCCTCGATGCGGGTGCCGGCGCGTGGCTTCAGGTTCGGCAAATCGAGCTCGTCCCAGAGCCAGTCGAGGATGTCATCGATTTGGAGCTCCAGCACAAAGGTGATTTGGCCTTCACCGTCGCCACTGCCTTCCTTGCCCTGTCCGGGGCGCGCCGGTTGGGCCGGGCGCAGGACGTCGCCGGGCTTGGCCTTGCCCTGTCCTGCCCCAGTGCGTGTATCCGGGTTACGCAGCCGGAAACGGTAGTGTTCCATGAACCGTACGGGCACTTTGACCGTGCGGTTGTCCGGCCGCGAGAGCACATCCGATCCGGCAACCAGATCGGGGAGCTGCTCACGCACGGCCTCGCGGATCTTCTCGTTATGACGCAGCCAATCCCGCGTACCGCGCGAGAACAGATCGTACCAGCGGCCGACGCCGTCCCTGGACGGGCTTTCGTGCAGGGACATATTACTCTCCCCCCAGGCTCTATTCCTGGGACAGCAAAGTGGTTACGTAGTTGAGGGCTTCGCGAGCGCTGTGCCGGTCGTAGCCGTAGTCGTTTATGAGCCGCTCTTCCACCGCGGCGATCTTCTCCCGTGCTTCCTCATCGGGACGGGCTACGGATGTCACCAAACGCAAGACGTCGCGTCGTTCCTCAAAGAGATATTTCTCCATCGCCTCCTTGAGCCGTGCATGACTATCCAGGGTGAACTTCTCGCCT
>JAKDMQ010000296.1 GCA_030452265.1 Nitrococcus sp. | reverse complement strand
CTGCCACGACGAGAAAAATTTGAAACATTCGCTCAGACATCTGCCAAGTCGTTGAAGCTGACAAAATGGCGCGTGTTGGTGGACATGAGCGTTATGGGGCGAATATATAGCGCTGTGTCAAGCCCTCTTTCCGGCTGAGCGCCCCAGGGCTTCGCCGGTTATGGTCGCCTGCACTAATCGCTAGCTGAGGAGACTGTCCGCTTCGCGAGGGATTGTGATGCACACCGTGAGGCCACCGAGGCACCCGTGCGCGGAAAAGTCGAGCCGGCCTCCGTACTGCTCGACGATATCGCTGGCAATGGCTAATCCCAGCCCATTGCCGGGGGCGGACTCATCCAGTCGCTGGCCGCGGCGAGCCAGTCGGGTGACATCCTCCGCGGCGACTCCGGGACCATCATCGGCGACCCAGAGCCGTAGCGGCGGTCCGGGCTTGGCGTTAATGGCGATAGCCCCCTGCGACCATTTGAAGGCATTGTCCAGAATTACGCCTAGCAGCTCGATCAAGTCCTCGCGATCGCCGGGAAAATGCATGCCCTGCGTCGCCGCGACGGTGCACTGTACCGATTTGTCCCGGTAAATACGCTCAAGCGTAGCGATAATATCGTCGATTTGCTCGCGCAGCGGCGTTCTCACTCCCGGGGCGCCGCCACCGGCCAGCCGCGCGTGGTGTAGCTGAGTATCGATGAGCGTGCCAATCCTCTGGACGTGCCGTTGTAGGCGCTCGACGGTTTGCGGATCGCAACGCACCGCAGGCTCACCCTCGAGCTGGGCGAGGGCCGCGAGGGGCGTCTTGAGCGCATGGGCGAGATCACCGATCGCGCGCCGAGAGCGCTTCAGCCGCCGACCCATGATCTCTAGCAGGTGATTGATCTGGTTGACCAGCGGCAGGATCTCCAGCGGCACCCCCGTCTGGGGAAGCTGGGCAAGCTCGCCGCGTTCGAGGCGTGCCACATCGGCATCAGCTTCGAGCACGGGGCGCAGCAGCGTGCGCAGTAATCGGCGCTGCAACAGCCACAGCCCAACCGCGAGCACGACGCCGGCCGTCAAGGTAACACCATAAATCAGGATAAGCGTATCGCGCAGCGCGGAGACGTCCTCGGCCACCGCAACCCGGACCGTGGAGCCGTTTTGCTGCACTCCAGTCGCCAGAATCAGCAGGTATTGATCGTTCGGACCCGGCTGAAACCCCAGCCAACTCTGCCCCGACTGCAGCTCGGGCAGCGTCAGCCGCGCATCCCACAGCGAGCGTGAGCGCAATGGTGGGCTACCGGGGCGCTTGATCTGATAGTAATAGCCTGAGTAGACCTGATAATAAATAATCGGCAGAGGATTCTGCCCAGAGCGACCGCCCTGCAAGGAGGCGATGAGGTTATCGCGGTCTTGGCTGAGTCGTGCCACCACAAAGTCCCGAGTAATACGGGCGATGCCGATACCGGTTGCCAAGACGGCCACCAGCAGCAGGCTTGCCACGCTGAGCATCAACAATCGGGCGAGGCGGCGCTCGAGGCTGACCGGTGTGCTCATGCGCTAGGGACCGGAGTCCGCGCTTGGGGCGCGGAGCCGGTAGCCTTGTCCGCGGCGGGTCTGGATATAGTTGGCTCCGAGCTTGCGGCGTAGGCGGTTGATATAGACTTCGAGCACGTTACTGTCCGGATCGGCATCCTCGGCGTAAACATGCTCGGTCAGGCGCGACTTCGACAAGATGCGCCGCGGGTTAAGCATGAAGTAGCGCAGTAGACGGAACTCCGTTGCCGTAAGCTGGATCGAGCGCTGATCGGGAAGGATTACAGTTTGCTGATCCTCGTCCAGAACGAGGCCAACGCTGCGCAACGGCCCGGCGGGCTGCTGGTGGGCACGGCGCAGAAGTGCGCCCACCCGGGCGAGGAGCTCTTCGGTATGAAAGGGCTTGCCGAGATAATCATCGGCACCTTCCTTGAAGCCGTCCACCCGTTCATGCCAGGCATTACGTGCGGTCAAAACGAGGACCGGAACCGGATTGCCTGCCGCGCGCCAGCCACGCAGAACATCCAAGCCGGAGCCGTCGGGCAATCCCAAATCCAGCACGATCAGATCGTAGAGTGCCTCGCTACCGAGGTAGGCGGCATCCACGGCACTGTTTGTCAAGTCGATCGCGAACCCCGCGCGCTTTAAGTCCCGTCGCAAGCCCTCGGCTAACTCACGGTCATCTTCTACGACCAGAATCAGCATGTCATCTCTCGCGCTCGGTGCTGAGCACTTTGGCGGTGGCCGCGCCGATATGCATTTCCCAGATGCGCCCGCGCCCGTCGAGCACCTCCACCTCGTAGACTACGCGCCCCTGCTCGCGCTCGAGCTCCACCTCAATCACACGGCCGGGGCGTCGCGCCCGCGCCGTATGCAGGATCAGGGGCAGAGGCTGGATCTTGCCGGCCTCGAAAAGCTGGAGGGCATCGTCCTGGTCCAGCTTATCGGCATGTATCGGTGCGCTCACCTGCAGCAGGATTGCAAAGCCCATGAAGATGCGTAGCTTCTTCATGGGCTGCCCATTAGCTCTGAACGTGTAGCTACGCGCCTTCATCCGCGCGCCGCTTGTAACCGTGGAACATCGACACCAGCAGATTCTCGCGGTGGGTAATGCTCCCCAGGAACACACCGATGGTGTGCACAATGACCAGGGCCAGAGTGAGGTTGGCAAGCACGTCATGGATTTCCTCTAACGGCTCCTCCAGGCGTTCCGATTGCACGATCCAACCTGCCAGTGGTCCGCTACCCTGGTCTACGGCATACAAGACGATGCCCGATAGCGTATCAAGCGCCAGGAGGACCAGGAGCGCGATAATCATGGCTGCCCCGGCCGGATTATGGCCGAGATAGCGGCGGGCATGCCCGGTAATGGTCGCCCATAGATAACGCAGCGACTCCGCCGGGCGGGTTACAAAGCTCGAGAACCGGGCATAACGCGTGCCGATGAAGCCCCATATGATCCGCACTACGAGCAGGGCGAGGATCAGATACCCGGCCCAGGTATGCAACCAGAGGAAGTCATCTTCGGTAATGATATAGGCGGTGAAAAAGGCCACGACCAGCGTCCAGTGGAAAACCCGCACCACCGGATCCCAAACTTTGATCTCATTCTCATTCTCATTCTCATGCGACATAAGCTATTCTCTCTATCCATGGTTCGTTGGATATAGCCTATGCAGCGGCGATTAACTGTAGCTTAATTCAGCTTATTTGCCACAACTGAGCGCCTGTAGCGAGCATCCACCTTCGCCAGCTACGCGTAGGTTGGAGTGACGAAGGAACCCCAACGAGTACCGCGCCACGATTGCCTCGGAATGGTTTCTGGTTGCCGGTGATAGCGTTCGATTTGAATATGTTGGGGCGCGCGTTGCTCACCCCCGCAACCTACTTGGACGATAGAAGAGCCAGCGGGGCCGAGGCTTTCAATCACGCATTGTTTCTATGGTGCGCGCGCACCGATGCCGAGGTGGCCCGGTGGCTCGGCGTGCAGCCCATCTCCCCGAATGCGCTCCTGTCTCTTGATCACAATTCGTCTGCCTCATATTGGCTGAGCTGATAGCCTTCC
>JAKDMQ010000295.1 GCA_030452265.1 Nitrococcus sp. | reverse complement strand
CAATGACCTGCCACAAGGCCAGTTTGCCCTCTCGCGAATGGCCAAGCGCGCTGGCAATCCCCAATCGACGCGCCACTTGGTAGACCACCCACACGGCGCCTACGGAAGGCCCCTGTTGCAGAGAAAGCGCCTCGTCAGCCGAGCCTACTTGGCTGAGATCGTGCTTATGCTGCAGCGCCAAACGAATCGCCTCAATCTCTTCGTTCGAGCACGCGCTTAAGTTGGCGATGGTGCGTTTTTTTACTTTGCCGTTTTCCCGATAAAATTCGCGCAGCGTAACTACTCACCCCCTGCGCATAGAGTTCTCCAGAGAGTGCCATCTGGATCGCGACGAGGGGGTTGTATCCGCGGTTGGCCATGGTCTGCAGGTAGCTGGAGATGCGGCAATAGGCTTCGGCGTACTCGCGTTTGCGAAAGCAGCCGGAGACTTTTTGCTTGACCTTGCTCATGCGCAGGTCACGTTCGGCGCGATTGTTGGTGAACGCGACATGAGCTTCTTTGGCGAAGAGCAAGACGGCGCGTTCGTGCTTTTTCATGCGCTCCCAGAGGTTGTGGGCGTCGGATTTAGCGATTCGTCCGCGCTTGCCATTCTGCCTCGGGGGGATCGGCGGGAGTTCGGTTTCGCCAAGGGCGAGAATGTCGCGATAGTGTTTCTGCAGCTTTTCGTACTCGGGGCGGTTGAGTTTTTTGCGCTTGCGCTTTGAGACACGCTTGCAGGTTTGTTGGAGCAGCTCCTTCATGTCTCTCGCCCAGGCATAGTCCTCGGCGTCGACGATGAAGGTGAGCTCGCGCAGCAGATGCGCGCCACAAAGGCCATGACCGCAGTGGCCATAGGCGAGATAGGAGGCCCAGCAGTCGTGGATCATGACGCCGCCATAGCGCGGGATTAGGCCGATAGCCTCTATGGCCGCCTTCCCACGTTTTCGGTGCAGGAACTTCAAGGTGATCTCGCCGGCCGAGCAGACGTGGATCCAGTGGTTTTTACGCTCCACGCGCAAGGAGGTCTCGTCGACGTGCATGGCGGGCATGGCCAGCAGCTTCGCAGTGGCGGATTCTTCCCACCGGGCAAGTGCGTGATGCAGTTGCAACACGTACTTTAGGATCGTGGCCTCTGATATTGCCAGGCCGATCAAGGTCTGGATCGACTGTTGCACGCGCTTTAAGGAGAGCATCTGGGCGATGAGCAGGTTGAGCATATACGCCTTGATGCCCGCCCCGTACTGCAGGGGGCCGGAAAACCCATCGGGGAACGCCGCTTGGGTCTTCTTACGGCACTGCGGACACTGTTTGATTTCGGCGTCAACGTGACTGACGACTTTTTCGAAGACGATGTCAATTTGCGTGCGCCGTTCGTGCCCCTGGCAGGCAATCTTGCCAAGGTCTTCTCCGCAGTGCTCGCAGAAGGCAACCTTGGTGAGCGCAATGGTCTCGACGGTGCGGGTGTTGGCCGAGCGTGCCGTATCAAGCTGTTTGCCTTTGCCGCGGGCGCCCGGGCGCTCGAGCGCGCTCTCGTCCTTGGCGGTTTGCGAGGAAGGGCGACTTGAGTTGGTGCTTGTCTTTGGGGTGTGCTTTTCCAAAAACACGGCCACCACCAGCTCGAGCAGCATCAGCAGGGCCTGGAACAGGGCGCGGTTGTCGGGGGTCATTTCCCCAGCGGCGCACTGTTTCTCGAAGCGCCCCTTGAGCGTGTCGAACTCCTCACGCAGGGATTGCTTGTTGAGGCTGGCCATGCAGTGCGAGATGCCTATGCGCGCTCGTCTGCCTCGACGGCCATGAGGTTAGAGAGGATCGCCAGGCGCTCACCCGGGGGTAGCGCATGATAGAGTCGGCCCCAGTTCGCGGCTTTGCGCTTGATGCGTTGCCGCTCGGTGCGATTCTTACCCGCGTAGCGCGACCAATGCACCCGATCGAGCATGAAGTTAAACCACAGCTTTTCCGTGCGCACGCCGGCTTGGTTCATCACCTGAAGCTCGATGCTCTGCCACCCACAAAGCAACTCCTCGTAGAGCCGCGACGGGTAGCCGGAGACAATCACGGGGCAGGAAAGCGACTTGAGCAAGCTCAGCAGCTCGACGTGGTCTTGCTCCTCGTAGTCAAAGCGGTAGCGGCGGGGGGAGCTGCGCGCCGAGTGCAGATAGGGCGGGTCGCTGTAGATCAGCTCCCGCCCCTGAAACGGGTACTCGGCTAAGAAGCGATGGGCACAGCCGTGCACGAGCTCCACAGGGTAGTCGCACTCGAACTTGGCAAGGGTGCGTACGTTGCGATCAATCCCGATGTTGCGCAGCGCCGGCGGCTTGCGTTTCATGATCGCACCGCCTCCGAGATGGGTCTCGATATACGTATCATGCGGCGGCATCATGGCAACAATCGGCTGGCATAAACCCGAGGTTGCCTTCGATCCGAAATACGCACCCATCGCCGCCGCTCCCGTGTCCTCCTACTGTTGGGTCGAAAGCGTAGGCTCAGGTAGCTGCTTTGTCAAGCGGTGGGGGGTGAGTAGTTACCGCGCAGCAAGACTCGCGTATAAGTGCGGCCGTTACGCTGCAGGGTCGAGATATCCAGGTGCATGTTGGTGTGGCGCCGAGATTGTGTGTAGTGACTACGCGTATATCATCTATATCATATATGGGCAACATATCGCATATTATTTGAGTGACTACAATTCCGTGAAAACTAAGCTAACTGCCTGAGTTTACGGGTAATTCACCGCATTAGGCCAGGGAACATCCGTTGGAGATGTGCTCAGGGGCCTTGCAGAGCAGAAGGAAAGCCGAATCGAAGAAGGGCACCTGATGCCGGACCACGTGCACATGATGATCTCGATCCCGCCGAAGTATGCGGTAGCGCAGGTAATCGGGTATATCAAAGGCAAAAGCGCGATCCATATTGCGAGGACGTACGGGGAGCGCAAGCGCAATTTCGTAGGCCAGCATTTCTGGGCGCGCGGGTACTTCGTCTCGACCGTAGGGAGAGACGAAGAGGTGATCCGCGACTACATTCGTCACCAGGAGGAGGTCGATCGGAAGATCGATCAGTTGAATCCGGTATAGGGCTGTCCCCTTTAGGGGGCGCAAGGGCCGCGTAGCGGTCCGTCACGCCGCTTTGAGCGGCTCACATTCTTCGGAAGCCCCCGGCTTTGCCCTGTCTCTTGATCACAAATTACTGCAAAAATACTATGCGGGCTATTGAGTGATTAGGTCGTGTTAACAATTAAGGTTAGACTATTGCTACAACTTATTGAAGAGAGTATGTGGCTATGGAGCGTCGGATATTGCGGGATGACCAGTGGGAGCGCCTGGCGCCGTTGCTGCCGGGCAAAGCCACCGACTGTGGCGTGACCGCGCGGGATAACCGATTATTTATAGAGGCGGTTTTGTGGATTGGTCGAACCGGTGCCCCATGGCGGGATCTGCCGGCGGAACTGGGCAACTGGCACACCACGTACACGCGCTTCGCGCGCTGGGCCGCCAAGGGCGTGTGGGGTCGCATCTTTGCAGCACTCAGCCAAGATCGGGACCTGGAGGAAGTTATGCTCGATAGCACCGCCATCCGTGCCCACCAACATGCCGCGGGCGCGAAAAAAA
>JAKDMQ010000076.1 GCA_030452265.1 Nitrococcus sp. | reverse complement strand
CCCTCGGGCTCCACGGGCATGCCCAAGGGGGCGCTGCTGTACCAGCGCGGCGCGATCAATCTCCTGCAATGGTACACGCGCGAATTCGGCATGGGGCCAGCGACAACATTCCTGATGGTCGCTTCAATCAGCTTCGACTTGCAGCAGAAGAGTGTGTTCGCTCCGCTGCTGGTGGGCGGCAAGCTGGTGATCCCGGATTCGCCCGCTTTCGACCCCGCGCAGATCCTCACGCTCATCGCCGAGCATCACGTCACACACCTGAACTGCGCGCCAAGCGCGTTCTACGTATTGCTCGAAGATGCGGGCGAGAACGCGTTCCGTGCCCTCGCGCCGCTGGCGCAAGTGTTCCTCGGCGGCGAGCTGATCCACAAGCCGCGCCTGCGGCCCTGGCTGCGCCAGCGCTGGTGCAAGGCACAGGTCATCAATACGTACGGCCCGACCGAGTGCACCGACGTGTGTGTGTACCACCGCATTACGCGTGAAGAATTCGATCACGATGATCCGATCCCGATCGGGCGTGCGGTCGATAATTGTTATCTCTACGTGCTCGACCAGCAGATGCAGCCAGTCCCGAGCGGCGAGAAAGGCCAGCTCTGGGTCGGCGGCGCGTGCGTGGGCGGCGGGTACATCAACCTGCCCGAGCGCACGGCCGAATCGTTCCGCGACAACCCGTTGCGTCCCGGCGAGATGATGTACGCGAGCGGCGATGTCGTGGTCTGGCGAGCTGACGGCGTGCTCGACTGCTTCGGCCGCTTGGATCATCAGGTCAAGGTGCGCGGTTTCCGCATCGAGCTCGGCGAAATCGAGAGCGTGCTGTCCCGCCATGAAACCGTGGCGGAGTGTGCAGTCACTGCGCCCGCTGATGAAGAGGGCGAGCGTTTTCTAAGCGCGTACGTGCGCCTGAAACGCGGCGCACCCACGGGCGCGGCGGCGTTGGGCCAGTTCCTTGGCACGCACCTGCCACAGCACATGCTGCCAGCGACCTGGACTTTCCTCGATGCCTTTCCCACCACCACCTCGGGCAAGCTCGACCGCCTAAAGCTGCCGGCACCGACCCGGCCCACGCAGAGCGGCACGCTTGGTCCGGGTGCCTCGCTCGAGGAGCGTATCGCGGATCAGTGGGCAAACCTGCTCGGCGCACGTGAGGTACCTCACGACGCGCGCTTCTTTGAGCTTGGTGGCACCAGTGTTCAAGCCGTTCAGTTCGTTGGACGACTCGCGCGTCGGCTCGGTGTCACGATTCCGATGGTCGAGTTCTTCCGATCGCCGACCGTCTCAGGTTTCAGCGTATATCTACGCCGCACGCACCATGCCGCCGTGGATATCTGGATCGGCCATGCGAGCGACGATGAGCCCGCCGCGACGCCAGCGCGCTCGCCCAGATCCGCGTCGCGTGCGCGCCCCACGGATCAGCCCATCGCTGTCATCGGCATGGCCGCGCGCCTGCCGGACGCAGCGGACGCGGATTGCTTCTGGGAAAACCTGCTTGCGGGCAGGGAATCGCTACATTTGCTGGCGCACGAGCAGCTACAAGACTCAGGCCTGCCAGAAGAAGTCTGGAACAAGCCGGACTATGTGCCCGTCACGGCATGGATGGAGAATTCCGACTGCTTCGATCACGGATTTTTCGGCTATGCGCCGCGCGAGGCTGACGTAATCGATCCGCAGCAGCGTGTTCTGCTCGAAACCTCGTGGGCCGCGCTGGAACACGCGGGCATTGCGCTCGACCGCGACGAGCACAGAATTGGCGTTTTCACGGGGGTTGCACCCAACACCTATTTCTCGACCGGGCTGGTCACTCATCCCGAGTTCCGCCAATTCGGCCTCACGCATTCGGTGCTGGCCAACGACAAGGATTACAGCGCGACGCGCGTGGCGTTCAAGCTAGATCTCAAGGGCCCCGCGATTGGTATCCAAACCGCGTGCTCGTCGAGCGGCACCGCGATACATCTCGCCTGCCAGTCGCTGAAAACCGGCGACTGCGACGCCGCGATCGCGGGCGGCGCCTGTCTGCCATGGCATTACCGTTACGGTCACGAGTACATTGAGGACGGTCCGCTCACGAAGGACGGCCACATTGCGGTGTTCGATGCCGAAGGCTCCGGGATGGCCCTCACCGGGGGTGTCGCCTGCATCGTGCTCAAGCGGCTCGATGATGCGCTTGCCGAGGGCGACTCGATTTGGGCGGTGATCAAGTCCTCCGCCCTCAACAACGACGGCTCCGACAAGGTTGCGTTCACCGCGCCGAGCGTGGATGGGCAGGTCGGCGTGATCCGCGAGGCGCTGGAGCGCGCGGGCGTCTCGGCGGAGACGATCTCCTACGTCGAGGCGCACGGCACCGGAACGCGGCTCGGTGATCCGATCGAAGTCGCAGCGCTCACACAGGCCTACCGCGAGCACACGGACAAGGTGGGGTACTGCCGCATCGGCAGCGTCAAGCCCAACGTTGGGCATCTCGATGCGGCATCAGCAACCGTGGGGCTGATCAAGACTGCGCTCGCGCTTACCCATCGAGAACTCCCGGCGAGCCTCAACTACCGCGCGCCAAACCCGGAGTGTGCGTTTGAAACCAGTCCATTCGTAGTCAACAGTGAGCGCCATGCGTGGACCTGTAATGGCCCGCTGCGCGCGGGGGTTTCTTCTTTCGGCTTTGGCGGCACGAATTTTCATGCCGTACTTGAAGAACCGCCACGCCGCGAATCGTTGCCCGCCCGGCGCGAATTCGAGGTGTTGCGTCTCTCGGCGCGCACCGACGTGGCCCTAAAGCTGTCTTGTGCGAATCTTGCCAGTTGGTTGGAACGCAACCCGCAGGCCCGGCTCGCGGACGTGGCGTACACGCTCGACTTGGGGCGCACGCGCATGGAGCACCGTGCCTTCGCCGTCTCACGCAACTCGAAGGAGGCGGCAGCGCACCTGCGCGATACCCTCGTCAGCGGTGGCCCGAGCCACGCGCGGCCTTCACTCGTGTTCATGTTCCCGGGCCAGGGTGCGCAACACGTTGGCATGGGCGCAGCGCTCTACGCGAGCGAGTCGGTGTTCCGCGCTGAGGTCGATCGCTGCGCGGAAATTCTGAAGCCACTGCTGAAGTTGGATCTGCGCGATGTGCTGTATCCGAATTCAGCCGACAAGGAACAGGCGAGCGAGACGCTGCGCGCCACGCAACTCGCGCAGCCCGCGATCTTTACTATTAGCTACGCGACCGCTCGACTCTGGCAGAGCTGGGGCTACGAGGCGAGCCATATGATTGGCCACAGCGTCGGTGAATTCGTTGCGGCGACGCTCGCCGGCGTTTTCGAGCTCGAGGACGCGCTCGCGATTCTCGCCGAACGTGCGCGCTTGATGCAGTCCATGCCTGCCGGCGGCATGCTCGCGGTGCGACTGCCCGAGGACGAGGCGCGGCAGCACTGCACCGCAGAAGTCGCAATCGCCGGCATTAACTCGCCGCAGCTCACCGTGCTCTCCGGGCCACATCCGGTGCTCGAAGTCTTGCAGCAGGCGCTCGATTCCAAGGGTGTGGGCACGACCGTGCTGCACACCTCGCACGCGTTTCACAGTGCAATGATGGAGCCGGTCGTCGCGCCGTTCACGGAAATCGTCCTGAGGCATAAACCCAAGGCACCAGCACGGCCGTTCTACTCCAGTCTGACCGGCGAGCCGATCACGGATGCACAGGCCATGGATCCCGCGTACTGGGCCGCGCAGTTGCGCAACGCGGTGCGCTTCGCCCCCGGACTGCTCGCACTCGCGCAGACCAAAGGTCGCGTGTTTCTCGAATGTGGGCCGGGACAGAACCTCTCGACCAGTGCACGCCAGATGCTGAAGGCCCAGCACCAGGCGCAGGTTGTGCCCTCGCTGCCGCACGCCGGCGCCGAAAACGCAGACGACGCCGAGCATCTCACACAAGCGATGGGCAAGCTGTGGCTCGCTGGCCTCGAATTGAACGCGCAACGTTTCTACGCGGATGAGTCGCGAGTGAAGCTTGGGTTGCCCAGCTACCCCTTCGCGCGCGAGCGCCACTTCATCGAACCGCTCCGGGCTCTCGCTCCGTCCGCGACCGCGCCACAAGCGGTCGCCGAGCTGGAGGCAAACGCCGACGAGTCTCGCGGGACCACGCCTCGGGTCACCGCCGATTCGCCCGAAGCGCAGGCGATAACGCTCGCCGGGACAATCTTCACCGACGTCAGCGGCTTCGATGTTGGCGAAACCGAGGCTGATAACAGCTTCCTCGAACTCGGCTTCGATTCGCTCTTGCTGACCCAGGTCACGGCCAAGCTCAACGCCGCGTTCAAGGTCAACCTGCGCTTCCGTCAATTGCTCGACGAATTCACCACCTTGCGGGCGCTCGCGCGCCACCTTGTACCCAAGCTGCCGCAGCACGCGGCTACCGCGGTCGTCACACCAGCGCCGGACGCCTCGATCATGCCAGTTGTTGAGCCCGCGGCGGACTACAAACCCACGAAGGCCTTCGGCGCGGGCACTCGCATCAGCAAGACCAGGGAAGATGGCCTCGCGCTATCGCAGCGCAAGGCTCTCGATGCGCTCATAGCGCGCTACACCGCGCGCACACCGAAGTCAAAGCTGTCGGCGCAAAAGCACCGCGCCCACCTCTCCGATCCGCGCACGGTGTCGGGCTTCAAGCCGCTGTGGAAGGACATCGTCTATCCGATCGTCAGTACGCGCTCCGAGGGGCCATACATCTGGGATGTGGACGGCCACCAGTACATCGACGTCATCAACGGCTTTGGCACTACCTTGTTCGGCCACAAGCCAGAGTTCGTGAACGAGGCGATCCGCGCGCAGCTCGACAAGGGATACGAAATTGGCCCGATCCAGGATTTCATTGGTGAGTGCGCGGAGCGCTTCACACGCATGGTGAAACTCCCGCGCGTGGCGTTCTGCAACACCGGCTCCGAGGCGGTATCGGCAGCGGTGCGCTGCGCGCGCATGGTCACCGGCAAGGATCTCGTTGCCTCGTTCACCGGCGACTATCACGGTATCCATGACGAAGTAATCGTGCGACGGGGGCCGAGCGACCGCGGCCTGCCCGCAGCCAGCGGCATCCCAACTTCGCACGTCGCCAACACGCTGATCCTCGACTATGGCGAGACGGAGTCGCTCGATGTGTTGCGCGCACGCGCGGAAGAGCTCGCGGCGATCGTAATCGAGCCGGTGCAGTCACGCCGCCCGGATCTGCAGCCGAAAGAATTCATGCACGCCTGCCGCGAGATCGCCACGCAATCGGGCTGCGCCTTCATCATGGACGAAGTCATCACCGGCTTCCGCTCGGCCCCCGGCGGCGCGCAGGAACACTTCGATGTGGTCGCGGATCTCGCGACCTACGGCAAAGTGTTCGGCGGCGGCATGCCGATCGGCGCAGTCGCTGGCATCCCGAAGTTCATGGACGCACTCGACGGCGGGCACTGGCAGTTCGGCGACGATTCGGCGCCGGAGGTCGGCGTGACCTATTTTGCCGGCACCTTCGTGCGCCATCCGATCAACATGGCGGCCGTGCTCGCGACCCTCAAGCACCTCGATGCACACCCCAATGTGCAGCGCGAGATGAACGAGCGCATCGCCGCCTTCGTCGAGCGCATCCGCGCACTCATCACCGAACTGCGTGCGCCGCTGCGCGTGGCGCATTTCAGTTCGTTCTACCGCTTCGAGCTCACGCAGGACGAGCCCTTCGGGGAATTGTTCTACTACTACCTGCGCGAGCGCGGCCTGCACAGCTACGACGGCCGTCTCGCCGTGATGACCACGACCCACGACGACGCCGTCCTTGAGCGCATGTTCGATATCTACCGCGACGCGATCACCTCCATGCAAAAAGATCAGTTGCTCGGTTACGCCGGTGAGCCGGTGGTGATGGGTCAAGCTCGGCGACCCTGCGGGGATATCTGGTACACGCCACCGCAGCCCGGTGCGCGCATCGGACGCGACGTCAGCGGCAATCCCGCCTGGTTTATCCCCGATCCGCAACGGTCAGGCAGATACCTTCAAATCGAGCAATTGCAGCAATGAACACCGCCTTTGCGCCTGCGCAAACCGACCACGATCCTTTTGCCGGCCCGCCGCTGGCCGCGTTTGCGCCCGTCACCGGATCGCAGCGCGAGGTCTGGCTCGCATGCAAGCTCGACCCCGATCTAAACATCGGCTACAACGAGGGCCTCGACCTGCGCTTGGAGGGCGCGCTCGATGTCGAGGTGCTGCGCGCCAGCCTGCAAACGCTGGTGGGACGTCACCAGTCGCTGCGCACGACATTCAGTCCCGACGGCAACTGGCTCTGCGTTCTCGAAGAGCTCGCATTGGACGTGCCGCTCGTTGACGTCGCGGGCGATCGCGCGCTGGCCGGACTATCGGAACGCCTGATGCGCACCCCGTTCGATCTCGAATGCGGACCGCTGGCGAGCTTCACCCTCGTGCGCCGCGACGAGCGCCGGTACAACCTGCTGTTTGTCGCGCACCACATCATCGTGGACGGTTGGTCGGCAGCGGTACTGTTGACCGAGCTCGGGGAGCTGTACTCAGCGGGGGTGGAAAAACGCGAGCCGAAGCTCGGCACGCCACCACGCTACACCGACTACGCGACAATCGAGCTCGCCTTCCTCGAGTCGGGCGAGGGTCAGTTGCAGGAGCGCTACTGGCTGGATTGCCTGCATAATCCTCCGCCCACACTGGACCTGCCCTCCACTCGCGCGCGGCCGGCGCAGCGCCGCTTCGAGGCCAACCGCATCGACCACAAGTTCCCGGCCGAGCTGGTCGCGCGGCTGCGGAGCAGTGCCGCCGCGCAGGGCGCAAGCCTTGTCGCGATGATGCTTGCCGCTCTCAGCACGTTGCTGAATCGGCTCACTGGAAGCGAGGACATGATCATCGGGCTCGCCGCCGCCGGTCAATCGCTGCATCTGCAGACAGATCTGGTTGGCCATTGCGTTAACTTGTTACCCCTGCGTCTGCAGCCGCACGCGGACCTCGCCTTCAGCGAATTCCTCAAGCAGACGAGAACCGTCGTGTTGGACGCCTCCGACCATCAGGGCATCACGTTCGGCTCGCTGATTCCAAAGCTCAACATCCCGCGCGACGACAGCCGACCGCCACTCGTGTCCGTGGTATTCAATATTGACGTGCGCGACGACAACATCTCGCACACCGGCCTCGCCGTATCGTACAAGACGATGGTGCGACGCGCGGAAACCTTCGAGCTGTTCATCAATGTCGTGGATGACGGCCGCGACCTACTGGTCGAATGCAGCTACAGCGAGGCGCTGTTCGACGCGCACACGATCAAGCGTCGTCTTTCGGAATTGGAGACGCTGCTCGGCTCAGCGTGCGCAAATCCCGAAGCGCGCATCGGCGAGCTGGTTTTCGTGCCTCCAGCCGAGCGCGACCGGCTGTTGCGCGAGTACAACCGCACCCAGGTTGAACGATGCGCACGCGGCACAAACGAGATCATCGCGGAACAGTGCGCGCGGAATCCCGAGCGCGTGGCGCTTTGCGCGGGCGGCGTGCGCTTACGCTACGTCGAACTGAAATCGCGCGCGGACGTGCTCTCCGCCGCGCTGCACGCTGCCGGCGCGCGGCCCGGCGGCGTGGTTGCGGTGGCGCTGGACCGGACCTGGCAGATGCCGGTCGCAACGTTCGCGATCCACCAGTGCGGATGCGCCTACCTGCCGCTGGATCCGGAGCTTCCGATCGAGCGCCTCGCCTACATGATCGACGACGCCGCGCCTTGCGCGGTCGTAACGCAGCAGGCACTGCGCGCGAATCTGCCCGCGCTGAGCGTTCCGGTGGTCGAGACCGAGGCGCTCGACTGGAACGCGCGTGTTGGGTTCGACGCGGTGACGGGACGCACTGAGCTGCCCGCCTATCTGATCTACACCTCCGGCTCAACCGGCAAGCCAAAGGGCGTGGCGGTATTGCAGCGTGGGCTCGTAAACTGCCTGCAATCCATCGCGCGCGAACCCGGCTTTTCACAGAACGACGTGCTCGTCGGTGTCACTACGCTGTCGTTCGACATCGCGGCCTGCGACATGTTCCTGCCCTTCATGCTCGGCGCGCGGCTGGTGCTCGCGGATCGCGACACGATGCGCGACGGCGCGCTGCTCGCCGCGCTGATCGAGCGCGAGGGCGGCACTTTCCTGCAATGCACGCCCGCGACCTGGCGGCTGCTGCTGTCCGCGAACTGGCAAGGCGCGCCGCGCATGCTCGGCGTCACCACCGGCGAGGTGATCCCGCGCAACCTCCTGCAACAACTGCTGCCGAAGCTTTCGCAATTGTGGAACCTCTACGGGCCGACCGAGACCACGATCTGGTCCACCGGTTTCCGCATCCTCGACCCGGACGCGCCTATCCTCATCGGCAAGCCGATCGCGAACACGCTGTGCTACATCCTGGATTCCGGTAAGAGCCCGCTGCCGCAGGGCGTCGCGGGCGAATTGTGGATCGGTGGCGATGGCGTCGCGGACGGTTATCTCAACCGTCCTGAGCTCACCGCGGAGCGCTTCGTGCCAGACCCGTTCGCGCGCGTGGCGGGCGCGCGCATGTACCGCACTGGCGATCTGGTGCGCTGGCTCGACCGCGGACAGATCGAGTGTCTCGGCCGCATCGACTTTCAGGTGAAGCTGCGCGGTTACCGGATCGAGCTGGGCGAAATCGAGACAGAGTTGAACCATCATCCGGCCGTTGCCGAGGCGGTCTGTGACGTGCGCGAGCATGGCGCGAATGATGCGCGCCTGGTTGCGTGGGTGACAGGGAAGCCCGGCGCAGCGATCGACCCGAGCGAACTGCGCGAACACCTGCGCCATACCCTACCCGGCTACATGGTGCCTCAGACCTTCCGCGAGCTCGAATCGCTGCCACGCTTGCCTAACGGCAAGCTGGATCGCAAGTCCCTGCCCGATCCTTTTGTCGACACCAATGTGCCGGTGCAGTCGAAGGCGCCGCTCCTCACCCCCGCCCAGCAGACGCTCGGCGCGATCTGGGCCGAGGTGCTAGGCACCTCCGACATCGGCGCGGACGATCATTTCTTCGATCTCGGAGGGCACTCGCTGCTCGCCGTGGAGACAGCGACGCGTCTACACAAGACGTTCGGGGTGAAGCTGCCGCTACGCACGCTGATGATGGATCCACTGAGCGTTATCGCGGAGGGTCTCGATTCCTTCGCGGAGGCGCCTGCGCAGAAGGCTGGGAGGCTCTCGCGTCTGAAACGCTGGCTGGGACACTTGAGCAATGAGCCAGACCCGGGACGTGACGAAGCGCATCTCGCCGACCTTCGCGCCGTGCAGTTTCCGCTGTACGCGTCCACAGGAACGGTGCGGCGCCAGCTTGGCGTGGTCATCGGCCTGGTGCTTGGATTCCTGATGCCGCGGCGACGTGCGCGTCTGGAGCGAGGGGAGCACGCGGGCGACCGCCTCGGTCGGCCGGACCGACTGATCATCGCGGGACTCGCGTGGCGACATCAGCGCAGCGGCACGCTGGGAGAATTGACTGGCTTGCACAACTGGCTGTGGCGCAGCGACCAGGCGATGATCGTTCACGCGTATTCGAACAGCGTCCGCTACCAGGCAGAGTGGACGGAGAAACGATCCGCGATCGTGGCGCCCCTTGGGGAGGCGATCGAGGAGTTTGCTCAGCGGGACGAGCCGATCGAAACGCTGTGCGAGATCGGCTGCGGCACGGGACGCGTCCTCGCCGACGTGGCAGTCCGTCTGCCGATGTTGCGAACCTTGATCGGCCTGGACCTCAGTCCGGGCCAAGTCGAGATAAACCGCAGGCAGCATGGGTACAATGCACGACTACGCTTTGAATGTGCCGACGCGATGCAATGGCTGCCAGAGCATGCCGGGCCGCGCTGGGCATACTTCAGCTGCGGGGGCGTGCTGGAGTATTTCAGCGAAGAAATGCTAGAGACGCTATTCACCGACATCGCGCGGCGCAAAGCACCGGCCTTGTTTGCAATAGTCGAACCGCTGCCCAAGGACTACGACCTCGCGCGGGAAACAAAATCGCGGCCCTACGACAGAGAGCTGTCACTGGGCCACAACTACCCGCACTGGCTCGAACGTGGCGGCTGGCGCGTGCGCTTCCAGGCCGAGCAGCTAAGCAATGACGTGCGCTGGTTGCTTCTCGTGGCCGAAGTTCGCGCCTGAGCCCCACGTTGATGATAGCCACACGAGGCGGCGAACCGGCCCAGCCATACCGCCGCGTTCGCGCCTTCAGCTACGTTGAATCCACCCACAGATTCTATTGAGGCCCTGTGCATAATGATTCGGTTTTAATCCGGTAACATCGGCGCCGATTTGTGTAAACTTCGCGTATGAGCAATGAGCCAGACCCAATACGTGACGAAGGGTGTCTCGCCGACCGTAGCACCGTGCGGTTTCCGCTATATGAGCCCGAAGGAGCGGTGCGGCGCCGGCTTCGCGTGGGCGTCGGCCTGGTGCTTGGATTCCTGATGCCGCGGCGACGTGCGCATCTGGAACGTGGGGAGCACGCGGGCGATCGCCTTGACCTGCCGGATCGACTGATCATCGCGGGTCTTGCGTGGCGACATAAGCGCAGCGGCACGCTGGGAAAATTGACTGGCCTGCATAACTGGCTGTGGCGCAGCGACGGGGCGATGATCCTTCACATGGGTATGGGCAGCGACCACCGATACCAGACGGAGTGGGTAGAGAAAGGATCCGTGATCGTAGCGCCCCTTGGGGAGGCGATCGAGGAGTTTGCTCAGCGGGACGAATCGATCGAAACGCTTTGCGAAATTGGCACCGGCACGGGACGCATCCTCGCGGACGTGGCGGTCCGTCTGCCGATGTTGCGGACCTTGATCGGCCTGGATCTCAGTGCGGGTCAAGTCGAGATAAACCGTAGGCGGTATGGCGAGAATCCACGATTGCGCTTTGAGTGTGCCGACGCGATGCAATGGTTGCCGGCGCACGCGAGGCCGCGCTGGGCATATTTCAGCTGGGGCGGCGTGCTGGAGTATTTCAGCGAAGAAATGCTAGAGACGCTATTCACCGACATCGCGCGGCGCAAAGCACCGGCCTTGTTTGCAATAGTCGAACCGTTGGCCAAGGACTACGACCTCGCGCGGGAAACGAAATCGCGGCCCTACGACAGAGAGCTCTCCCTGGGCCACAACTACCCATACTGGCTCGAACGCGGCGGCTGGAGCGTGCGCTTTCACGCTGAGGTGCTAAGCAATGACGTGCGCTTCTTGCTGCTTGTGGCCGAAGTAGATAGGAAATCGGTAACTACTCGCCCATCAGCGCGCACAAAAAGCTGAACAAGGCTCAATAAGCGCTCTGGCGCCTTGGGACCGCGGGCATTTTGTCTGCATACGGCCCGACAGGCCCGTTTTGCCACGCCCAGCGGGCGGGGTGCCACGCTCCCAGTACGCGAAGCGCGGTTGCCAGGACCGCGTGCTGAGGATTTCTGCAAAGAATTGGGTGAGCAGTTACGGATATCAGTTATATATGCGAGCTAGCACTCTCGTCCAGCTGTCACCCAGAATCGTATTGAGGGTGTCGGTTATTTGCACCGTGTCCTTACTTTTCCTATCGACGCTAACACGCGAACTGCAATTGTACGTGCCAAAATTTCCCTTGCGCGACTTCTTATCCTTGATTTTCTGGGTTGATTTTGAACGTAGTGTGCCGGCCGCATTCTCGATGCTCCTGCTGCTGTTGGGTAGCATACTCGTAGCACAGGTGGCGCTAGCACGGCGAGCCCGTGGCGGGGCCCTGTGGCGGTGGTGGCTATTAGGCGCGCTGTTCCTGTACGCCGGGTTTGATGAGTATCTTGGCCTGCACGAGCGCGCTTCGCGTTATGTTGCCGGGGTTGTGGATGCTACAGGCCTTCTGTACTACCCATGGGTTCTGCCCGGCACGTCGGCCGCGCTGGTCGTGGCCATCCTGATGGCTCGTCTGGTGCTGGAGTTTCCCCGACCGATCCGTCGCCTCGCTGTGTGTTCGGGCGTTCTATATCTGGGCGGGGCGTTGGGGGTGGAAATGCTCGGCGCCGCCGCTAACGAACGCTATGGAGCCGACAGTGTGTGGTATGACAGTGTGTGGTACCTCTTTTTCACCAGCGTGGAAGAAGCCATGGAAATGTTTGGCGCCGTTCTGTGGAACCACGCCATGTTGCGCTATCTATCGGAATTTCTTGGTGGGGCGGCAATCGTCATCCCCGCCGTCTCGGGCATGGGCACCGATCGCGATGACCAGTGCCGCTGATTCATGTAGCGATCTGACCACCAAACAACATGGCGACGGCGGTACGGGGCTCCAGGTATGCCGATGACACCACTATTCTTCGGACCACAGCAGAAACTATACGGCGGCTACCACGCGCCGGAACCTGGAACCACAGCTACCGCAACAGCGCTTGTCATCTGCCAGAGCATAGGCCATGAATACGCACGCAGTTATCGTGACTGCTGGCAACTGGCCGAGGCTGCCGCTGCGCGCAACGCGCACGTACTGCGTTTCGATTACCCAGGCACGGGTGAAAGCCTGGGCGATGCAAGCCAAGTGGATTGGCAGGACTGGCTGGACAGCGTGGATACCGCAATTGACTGGCTGCAGGAGGCGACGGGAGTGCCCAACATCCATCTGCTCGGTCTGCGCCTCGGCGCCATGATCGCGGCGGCTGCTTCCGCACGACAACACACCGCCCGCCGGATCGTACTGGTTGATCCGGTGATCGATGGCAGCCAACACGTGGCGCTAATGGAAAGTTTGGATGCTGAACAGGTTAATAACATGAACCGTTACGAGGCGAAACGATATCATTACGCTACTCACAATAGCGGCGAATGGCTGGGATTCCGTTGGCCAGCCGCGATCATCGAACCACTGCAACAAACGCGACTAATGGATATCGATAGCTACCGCACGGATACCTGGCAACTGGCCACCACTGCTGGCGCGCCGGGTGCGAAGCTAAGCGATCGCGTACGCGCCCGTGGCGGCACGGCAATCGACCTGCCCGAACGCTTGGACTGGAATTTGCTTGCCGCACAGTTCCGGCGCACTACTTTTGCGCGTTCGCTGCCCAGTTTGCTGGACCTTGCAATCAACTGATGCGTACAATACCCCTCGTTTTTGGACACGACTCTCACTTGGTCGGCACTTTGGCCAGACCCGACGTATTGCCGGCAGGGCACGGCCGCCCGGGCATACTGTTTCTAAACTCCGGCTTCGTGCATCGCGTTGGGGCGCATGGACTGTATACAGCCTTTGCGCGGGTAATTGCCGAGGCCGGCTACCCCACTCTGCGCTTCGATTATGCGGGTACCGGTGAAAGCCGTAGGCCCCGAGGGATGGCATCAGCGCGGGCCGAGCAACTGTTGATGGAGTGCCGTGCCGCTATCGATGAACTGAGCACGCAGGCCGAATGCCGGCATGTTGTGCTGATCGGCCTGTGCAGTGGCGCGGATGATGCGCACCAGGTTTCCATGGCCGAACCACGCGTTGTTGGCATGATCCAGCTCGACGGTCACAGCACGATCACCGCAGGCTTCATAATTCGATTCTTAGCCAGGCGTATTTTCTCGCCACATATTTTCTCGCCCAGACGATGGGCCGTTTTTGTCAAACGAGTAATGGGCACCGATAACAGCAAGCACAAAAACACAGTAGACGACATGGATTTTTTCGAAATGCCTGATCGTAATACGTTGGCTAGTGATCTGTCGCATCTGATCGCCCGCAACGTCCGGCTATTTTACGTCTATTCGGATGGAGCAAACACTTATTATAATCACCGCGGCCAGTTGCGCCGGGGACTGGCTAGCGTCGATTTCGGCGAAGCCCTGACTGAATGCTTGATACCATCTGCGAATCACATGTTCTCAGGCCTTTCCGAACGCACAATATTGTTTGAGCACGTTCTTACTTGGCTGGCCGAGGGGTGGCCACTACAGGATAATGAAACGCCACATGTATGATTCGTGATCCATGCCGTACCGTACAACCTCGGGGCGCTGCCGCTCTGTGGCATAACGATCTGAGTGACGGCTCCCCCGGCGCAGGCCCTGTCTCTTGATCACAATTCGTCTGCCTCATATTGGCTGAGCTGATAGCCTTCC
>JAKDMQ010000075.1 GCA_030452265.1 Nitrococcus sp. | reverse complement strand
CCGGCACCACGTGGAGCTCCGTATCATAGGAATTGAGGT
Organism: Nitrococcus sp.; assembly: GCA_030452265.1. Classification (GTDB taxonomy): domain Bacteria; phylum Pseudomonadota; class Gammaproteobacteria; order Nitrococcales; family Nitrococcaceae; genus Nitrococcus. The sequence continues at coordinate 14,165 of JAKDMQ010000075.1, read as the reverse complement.
GAATGCGGTCGGTGGTCATGGGAAAGAGATTAACGACCGGGCTCGCGAACAGCCCGAACCGCTCGACCTGCACGGCGTGATCGAGGCGCGCGTCCGCGCGGTCGAAATACAGGGTGATCTCCAGTTGGGCACCCGGGAGCTCACGGATCGCCTCGGCCATGCCGCCGAGCTCGAAGAACAGGTAACGCTGCGGGAAAGCGAAATACTCTTGGAGCAGGCGGTAGCCCTCAAAGCCGCGACGGGAGGATGGCAGCAATGACTCCTCGGCCTCGAAACCGAGCTGGCGCACGCTTTTGGCAGGCAACCAGCGCACATTGTCATGCGCCGGATCACCCCGTAATGTAAAACCGACGCAGGCACCGAAAATCTGCTCGTAGAGCCACGTGGCGATCTCGTCGTTGCCGGGCAGATACACCGGCAGCGTATCGAGGGCCAGGTCGGCAAGCTGCGCCCCGGCGGTAACCTGCAAGTGCAGCCTGAGCGCGGCACGAGCGCCGTTTCTCTGCGGCAACCCGTCGGCGGCGATCGCGCTGGCGCTGGGCAGATAGCGGGCACCCGTGATCTGTAGAGGCCACAAGGTTATCGGGTGGGCCGTGCGATACTCGCAGGCGGTCTTCTCGCCCTTGCCGAGGACGCTACGCAAAATCGTTCCCCGTGGCACCGGGAAACCCTCTGCCAGCGCCCCCTCGGTGAGGTCGGGCTCGAGCTCGACCACGGCCATGGAAGGCACGGGGCAGGCGAGCTGCGGATGGACCACATCGAGCAGGTTGCGGGTGAAGTCTGGAAATTGTTCGCCGAGCTTTAACTGGATGCGGGCGGTCAGGAAGGCCACGCCCTCCAGCAGCCGCTCCACATAGGGGTCGGCGCATTCGAAGCCATCCAGCGCCAAACGCCCGGCAACCTTCGGATACTCGCGCGCGAACTCGCCGCCCATCGCACGCAGGTAACGCAGCTCCTCCTCGTATAGACGCAGCAGCCTCGTGTCCATCACCGGTCAGCCAACGCGCCAGCGTCGCGTACCACCGCGCTCGCCGTCTCAATTTCCAGCTCGGTGTGCAGGAACAAAGGCTCCGACGTCGGCTGGGCCCAAAGCTCCGCCTCAATCAAAAAGCCCACGCAGTTGCCGCCGGGCCGGTCCGTCTCCCGGGATGGTGTCACCCTGACCCGGCGCAGCCGCGGCTCGAATGCCTCGATGGCGCGGCGGATGGCCGCGGCCGCCCCATCCATGTCAGCTCTCGGGGCCAGAGTACCGGCCAAATCCGGGATGCCGTAGTTGATCACCGAGCACTGCACACGAGGATATGACCCCAGCTCCTGGACGGCGGCCAGACTACCCGTGTTAAGCAGCCAGGATAGGTCGCGCAGGACGGCTTCCCTGAGCCGCGTGTCGGATATCACGCGCTCACGCTGCGACTCGGCGGTATTGGGGATCAGGCAGCGGCTGACCACTTCCACGAGGTCGCGCAGCGGGACACCAGTGCGCTCAGCCGAGCCTTGGACGGAATGCTCCATGGCGCGGTTGAGTGCCAAAATCCCGGGTCGACTCTCATAGACCTGTATATCGGCTTCGCCCTTCTCACCCGCACGGGTCTCCAGCAGGTGCAGATCGTGGGCCCCGAGCAGCGCCCGTAGCGCCTCGCGTGACATCCCCGCGGCCGTAAGCGCCTGCTCGCTTACGGCCAGTTCGGCACGTTCCTTGACTCTGGTGCTATCGGTTAGCCGGTCGAGCAGCGACGGCTGCAGGCGCTCTTGTGTGGTCAGCTCCGCCATCGCGACAACCTCAACGCTTGAGTCCCGCCTTTTCTGCCCTTGACGGGGTCGGATGGAATGAGAAGTATGGCGCAGCGCCCTCTTTTTTTGCCTGGCCCGTTTCTCCCCGCGGGCGGGGAGAAGCGGGGCGGACGTCCTGCAGTCTGCATCGGGCAGGCACTACGGTGCCTCGGCGTTCTTTGCGATGTTCCACTTGAAGTCGGGGATCTTGGCAGGGGCGCCGTCTTCTTTCTGCTCCTTGTAGGTAATGTGGAACTCCTCGAAGTTGAGGCTGACATTCTCGGTCAGGCGATCCTCCCCGCCGCTGCCCCCGGTGCTAATGCTCGTGATAATAATGTTAGTTAGGTCTATTACTATGTACTCGAGCGGCTTACCGCCGGCCTTACGTACGGTAAGCGTACCGGTCTTGATGTGCTCGCCCTTGCTCAGCTTTTGCCAGAGCGTGGCCGACGATTTGTCAACGTATTTGGTGGCCGAGATGTCTTGGAACGACGCCTTGCCGCTACCACCGCCGCTTCCCATGTGCATCGTGCCCGACTGGGAAGCGCCCCAGCTCCAGGCAAGCAGATCGATCTCCCCCGTATGCGTCTTGTCCTGGGATTCACCTGTGATACTGTCGAGTTTAAGGAATATATCCACTGACATCCTTTTTCTCCTCAATTTGCGTTTGTGCGCCTCAAATGCGGCTCGGAGTCAACCCGAGAGCGTGGAGCGAAGCTGGTGGCAGCGGCGCCCCTCTGCAATCTCCAAGAGCAAATGCCGCGCGGATCACCGCATGGCACCGCTCCCAGATTGCGCCGCCACCCCACGCGCACACCTCCGCGCGGGCTTTGATTCGGGTCTCACCGCGCCGCTATGCCCCCTTAGCCGAAGGCAGCCTGGAGACCAGGCGCAGCGACACCGACAGGCCCTCGAGCTGGTAATGCGGCCTGAGGTGGAAAGTCGAGCGATAGTAGCCCGGATTCGCTTCGTCCTCCTGAATTTGCACCTCGGCGTCGGCCAGCGGCTTCCTGGCCTTGGTCGGCTCACTCGCGTTGACCGGATCGCCCGCCACGTACTGCATAATCCAGTCCTGCAGCAAACGCTGCATGTCCTTGCATTCCTTGAACGAGCCAACCTTGTCCCGAACGATACACTTGAGGTAATGGGCGAAACGGCAAGCGGCGAACAGATACGGCAACCGCGCGCCCAACTGGGCATTGGCGGTCGCGTCGGGATCGTCATACTCCTCCGGCTTGTGCAGCGATTGTGCGCCGATAAAGGCGGCCACATCCGTGTTCTTGCGGTGGATGAGCGGAATCAGCCCGCTCTTTGCCAGCTCGCGCTCGCGCCGATCGCTGATGGCGATTTCGGTGGGACATTTCATGTCCACCCCGCCGTCGGTGCTCGGAAACGTGTGCACCGGCAGGGACTCCACCGCGCCGCCAGACTCTACGCCGCGGATGCGCGAGCACCAGCCGAACTCCTTGAACGCGCGGTTGATGTTCACCGCCATCGCATAGGCGGAGTTGGCCCAGGTGTATTTGGCATGGTCGGTACCGGTGACGTCCTCCTCGAAGTCGAATTCCTCCACCGGCGCCGTCTTCGCACCGTAGGGCAGGCGCGCGAGGAATCGCGGCATGGCGAGTCCGATATACTTGGAATCACTCGACTCGCGCAGCGAGCGCCAAGCGGCATACGCCGGCGTGGAGAATATCTTTGCCAGATCCCGCGGGTTGGCGAGCTCCTGCCAGGACTCCATCTGCATGAGCACCGGCGAGGCGCCGGCCAGGAACGGCGTGTGCGCCGACGCGGCTATCTGGCTCATGTTTGAGAGCAGCTCCACGTCCAGCGGACGGTGGTCGAAGTAGAAATCGCCCACGAGGCAGCCGAACGGCGCGCCGCCGAGCTGACCGTACTCTTCTTCGTAGAGACGCTTGAAGATCGGGCTCTGGTCCCAGGCGGTGCCCTTGAATTTGCGCAGCGTCTTGTGCAGCTCCTCCTTGGAGATGCTCATGAAGCGGATCTTGAGCATCTCGTCGGACTCGGTGTTGTCGACCAGATACTGCAGCCCACGCCAGGCCCCTTCGAGCTGCTGGAACTTTTCGTGGTGGATGATCTCGTTGACTTGGTCAGTGAGCTTCTGGTCGATCTCCGCGATGATGGCATTGATGGTGCCAAGGGCATCATCGGCGATGACGGTCGTCTCCCGCAGCGCCTGCTCGGCGAGCGTGGCGACCGCGGCCTCCACTTCCTCGCGGGCACGGTCGCAGCGCGGCCGGAACTCCTTCTGCAGCAGTTGGGTAAAGTCATCGGCAGAGAGGGTCTGCTCGGCCGCCTCCTGCCCCGTTGCCTCTTGAACTGTCTCTGCCATGGCTTATTCCTCGCTCTGCTTTTTAGCTTGTTCCGCTGCCGGCTCCTCTCCTGCGGCCGGCTCTTGTTCCTCGGCCGGCTTGGCAGTCAACGACTGCAAAAGAGCTGGATCGTTGAGCACCTTCGTCATCAGATCCTCTGCCCCTGCCTTACCGTCCATGTAGGTCACCAGATTGGCCAGCTGCTGGCGCGTCTCGAACAGCTTGCGCAATGGCTCGACTTTGCGCGCCACCGCCGCCGGCAAGAAATCGTCCATGCTCTCCAGCTCGATGTCGACCGCCAGGCGGCCTTCGCCGGTGAGCTTGTTGTCGACCGCGAACTGCAGCTTGGGCTGCATGGCCTTCATGCGCTCATCGAAGTTGTCGACGTCGACCTCCAACAGCTTGCGCTGTCCCACGGGCGGCTGCGCCTCCGCGTCGTCTCCGGCAAGATCCGCGAGCACACCCATGATGAAAGGAAGCTGCACCTTTTTCTGTGCACCGTAGAGCTCGGTGTCGTACTCGATCTGCACGCGCGGCGCGCGGTTCCTGGCTATGAACTTTTGCGAGCTTGGCTTTGCCACGGCAAACCTCCTTACTGATCCAATTCCACGCGCCGCCGCCGCGGGCGGTCGCGCACGCTAAGACTCTTCCGCCCCGCGCCCGCTGATGGCCTTTGCCTGCGCCAGCGCGTCGGGGGCGATATCCTCGAGAATCTCCATGAAATTTCTGTCAATCAAACGCTTGGCTCGCTCCAGGAGCAGCGGCACCGGGCTCGATGGCTCATGGGAGCGGAAGTACCGGAGTACCCCATCGAGGGCGCGGATCGCCTCCTGGCGCGAGCGCGCGGCACCGTCTGCTGCTATCACGCCCCGCGGTGCCACCGCGCCCGCCTCGGTCTCAGCCTCGCTCTTCACGGAACTATCGACCGAGCGCGCGCCAAGCCGCGCCCCGGTCAGGGCACGGATCGCGTTCAGCGGCTCCCGCACACGCGCCAGGTTGGGCCCAGCGCCCGCTCCAAGCCGCTCGGTGAATATCGCCTCCATCGCTCCCAGATCCGCGCTCCCTTGAGTAACTGCTGCGTCGAGCTGCCTGAGCTCGTCAAGGTCCATCGTCTCGAATGCCTCTATTATCAACGCCTCCGGGGGATGCTCTTCCTCGCGCTCCGACGCTGCTTTGCGTTTGCCCTGGGCGATCTCGACGTCCTGAAGGCTGAAGCACCCGGTGCCGCGGTCGTCCACCAGAGGCGCAAGCCGCAGCGGTTGGATGATCTTGTCGAAGTTGACGAGATTGAACACGGCGCTGGAACGCTCGATGGCATCGTCGCCATCGAGGCGGGGGTAAACGTCGTCCCAGAGATTCTCCAGGAGACTGCGCATGAGGCCGAGCGAGGCGCAGAAGGATTGGATGCCCTCGGTTTGCAGGAGGGCGCCCGCGAGGTAGACCGTGGCGCGCAGATCTCGGCTGCGCTCCAAGGCCGCCGTGGCGGCATCGCGCAACGCCGGCCACTGCGACGGCTTATCCGGATCCGACCAAGCGGAGAGCTGGTCGAGCTCGAGCAGGTCACCCGATTCGGCGAGATCGCTCCCGGCAGGAAACTCCGCCGAAATCTCATCCAGGAAACGCTCCAACTCCACGGGGCTCCCTCCGCTGTACGCGGGATCGTTAAGATCGCTATACCGAAGTCCGTTGATAGACAAGCAACCGACCCGGCAAACGATACGGCGAAAGGGAGTTACGAAATGCGATCGACTGCCAGTTTCCCGATATTCGCCTTTTTCGCGTGGATCAGCGGCACGAGCCAGGCAGAGCACGGCGCTGGTAAACTTGCGCAACAGGCCCTAGACTCGCTGGTAAACTTGCGCAACAGGCCCTAGACTCGATGTAAGTCACGGATTATGGCCCCAACCAACACTGCCGCCGGCGCTGTGCTGTGCGAGACGAACGATGAGCGTCACACAACGAGCCATTGCGCAACGCCGGCGACAAATCTCCCTGTCGACGCCGCTTGGTGAGGACGTGCTCGCGCTGCGCCGAGTGGAGGCCAGCGAAGAGCTGGGGCGCATGTTCGACTACCGCCTGGATCTCATGAGCCCTGATGACAACATTGCAGCCCACGATCTGCTCGGGGAGAAGGTTACGATCCGACTCTCGCTTGCCGGCGGCGGTCGGCGATTCTTCAATGGTCACATCAGCCGTTTCGTGATGCTCGGCTATGAAGGTCGCTTTGCCCACTACGAGGCCACGGTCGTTCCCTGGCTGTGGTTCCTCGGTAGAACCGCCGACTGTCGCATTTTCCAGCGTAAAACCGTTCCGGAGATCATCACAGCGGTCTTCAGAGAGCACGGTTTCACCGATTTCCATGACACACTCACCGACACCTACCGAGCCCGCGAATACGTCGTCCAGTACCGCGAGACGGATCTGAGCTTTGTCAGCCGGCTCATGGAGCACGAGGGAATCTACTACTTCTTTCGTCATGAGGACGGCAAACACACGCTGGTGCTTGCCGACTCCAGCAACTTTCATTCTCCGTGTCCGGGCTACGAGCAGATTCCCTACTACCCGCCCGGCGAGGACGTGGTGCGGGAGCAGGAATGCCTTTGGTCACTGCGAACCATCCAGGAGGTGCAATCAGGCGCCGTCGCGCTGAACGACTTCGATTTCACGGCGCCGAAAAAAAGCTTGCGCTCCGTCTGCAGTAAGCCACAAGAGCATGTGCTGGCAGACTTCGAGGTCTATGACTACCCGGGAGATTACCTGGAGACCGGCGACGGCGATCGCTACTCGCGCCTGCGCATAGAAGAGCGCCAGGCCGAGCACGAAGTGGTACGGGGCGAAGGCAATACGCGCGGACTGAGTGTGGGCACGCCGTTCGAGCTCACCAACTACCCGAGGCAGGATCAGAACCGGGAGTACCTGGTCGTCTCCGCTAGCTACGAAATAGAAACGACTCCATTTGAAACCGGTGGCACCAGCAGTGCGCCGGATTATCGATGCCGCTTCACCGCGATCGATGCCAAGACACCTTTCCGCCCGCGCTGCGTGACCCCAAAACCCGCCGTGCAAGGGCCGCAGACCGCCATGGTCGTGGGCAAGGCAGGCGAAGAGATCTGGACGGATGAGTACGGTCGGGTAAAGGTCCAGTTTCACTGGGACCGCTACGGCAAGGCCGATGAGAACAGCTCCTGCTGGGTGCGGGTGAGTCAGCCATGGGCCGGGAAGAATTGGGGCATGGTCGCCATTCCGCGAATCGGTCAGGAGGTTATTGTCGAGTGCCTGGAAGGCGATCCGGACCGGCCCATCATCACCGGGCGCGTCTACAACGGCGTTAATAAGCCTCCGTACGCTCTTCCTGCTAATGCCATGGCAAGCGGGGTGAAATCAAATAGCACCCCGGGCGGGGGCGGTTACAACGAAATATCCATGAGCGATGAAAAAGGCAAAGAGAAGCTCACTGTCCATGCGCAATATGATATGAACACCACCGTAGAGCACGATCAGACGCTTTCGGTGCAAGGCAATCGCGAGGAAACAGTCAAGGGCACTGAAACAATAACGATCAATTCAAGTCGCACCGAGCATGTCAAGGGTAGCGAAGATGTCACCATCGATGCCACAACTGCGCACACCATCAATGCTGATTTTACGCGCAAGGCGAGCGGCAATTACTCTTTGAAAGCCGACGGAAAGATTGACACCGATGCCGGTTCGACGGCTCATCACAAAGCCGCCACTATCAAACTTGAAGCGAATAGTAAGATCGAGCTCGTGTGCGGAGCCAGTAGCATTACGTTAGGGCCGGCGGAGATTAAGATCTCCTCCGGTAGCGGTGAAGTTACGCTGCATGCACCGGGAGTTGATGTCAAAGGCGCGATGATAAAATTAAACTAGGTGTTTTGTACGTCAATCGGCGCAAAGCTTGCCCTCCTCATTGCCTCATCTCCGCTCAACGAGGTGACTACAAATATTAGACAAGGTTATAAATTATCAGGTTTGCGTTAATTCTATAGTGTTTTTGGTTTAATAGAATGGCTAGAATTTCCACTCAGTCCTTGCAGGAGGGAAAACTATGGGACAGGTGGTTTGCGGCGGCGCAGTGCTGCAATGCAGTTTCGGCGTCGCTCCGAGCTCATTGATGGTACTGCCGACCAACCGGACAACCACCACCATGCCGATCGCCAATATTATGGATAACAAGCCAATGATCAATATTATGCCCTTCGGCATGTGCAATTCACTCGCCAATCCAACGGTGGCCTCGGCTACCGCAGCCGCGCTCGGCGTATTGACGCCCATGCCTTGTATACCGGTGACCGCGGCGCCATGGGCACCCGGCTCGCCTACTGTGCTTGCCGCTCACAAGCCGGCTTTGAATAACAGCTCTAAATGCATGTGCAACTGGGGCGGTGTTATTTCGATCACCAGTCCAGGGCAAATAACCATACAGGTCCCTTAACCTTGGCTTCCAAAACTTCTCCGTATAGGACGCCCGCGGCTAGACTAGAGCGAGACAAGGGGCCAGACCAGAATGGCACTTACTTAAGGCGCAACTCATTGAATACGAGAAATACTACGGGAGCTTCGTAGGGTGGATAAGCGCAGCGCATCCACCAACAAGCCTCCAGCATTGAATATAGGATGAATATAAATATAGTAAAAATATAGGACACCCAAATAATTGCACACTCGCCTGGACCTTGATGTCAGGGGCGAGGCAGTCGGGCAAGCCGACCGGGACAAAGTCGCCGAGCTTGCCGGGCAGTGGCGTGATCGCCTCTCGTAAATATAGGGACGTCAGCTGGTTCATGCGCTGCCTCAACGAGCAGATTGCACGTCAAGCCAATAAAGAGGATGGGTGCAAAGGCCGGTTCTGGAAGGGGCGGTTCAAGAACCAGGCGTTGCTCGATGAGCGGGCGCTTCTGGCCTGCATGGTCTATGTGGATCTGAACCCTGTGCGAGCCGGAATCGCAGAGACGCCGGAGGCCTCTGCTTTTACTTCCATTCAAGCGCGGCTATTGGCTTACGCCGAGCAGCAGCAGGCGGCAAGTCATAGAGACGCTCGCCCGAACGCTGCGGAGTGCCAAAGCCAAGCTTTATCCCCGGAGGCGGGTTATGAGCCTATTGCGACGGCGCCCAGCGAGACACCAACTGCGGCTTTACTCCCTTTTGGTGGAGGCGAGCGTGCCGATCAGCCGCTGCGGACAATACCGTTTGCGTTTTCCGACTACCTCGTCTTGACCGACTGGACAGGCCGCGCCATTCGCGATGACAAACGCGGCTTTGTCCGTGAGACCGTGCCGCCTATCTTGGCGCGTCTAGGTATTGACGAGAACGCCTGGATCGAGACCGTGGGCGACTATGGGCGGAGTTTCTGGCGGGCTGTCGGTCCGGCTGAGCGGCTACGCCGGCTGGCGCGAAGGCTGGGCCACCGGTGGCTGTGGGGCGTAAAGCCGGGCCGCGTATTGTATCCGAAGCCTGCAGCCAACAAAGCCTGAGCTCGCGAGTAAAAAAGCAAAGGCGGCATTCAACCGGCCATTCGCCTCCCTATCTCCCTTTGCGCGCGCACGCCGCGATTGGACCATCCAGGGTGCGGCGCTGTCCATGGATTGGGCGCCGACTCCGAGGGCATACGCACTGCACTTTCTGTATGCCCGGCATTGGCGTAGCATGAAATTCATGGAAACTGCACCGGTTGAACGGGAGTGCCAAGGTGAGCCGCGATGACAAACTGTTTGCGGCAATCCGGATGAATCCCAGGAAGGTGCGTTTTCAGAATGCGTGTCGCGCCGCGCAACGGCTTGGGTTCATTCATGAAGCTGGGAAAGGCTCTCATCGGGTGTTTAAGCGTCCCGGCTAGCCGACTCAGCTCAACTTCCAAAACCGGAGCGGCTACATTCCACCCTATCAAGCGCGACAGTTGCTTGTAATGATGGAAAAATACGGAGACAAATCATGAAGGAATATTTGGTAGAGGTCTTTTGGAGCCGCGAGGATAACGCTTTCGTTGCCGTGGTTCCGGACCTGCCCGGCTGCTCTGCGGTGGGCGATAACGCCGAAGAAGCGGTACGGGAAATTGGCGATGCCGTCTCTGCGTGGATTGCGGCCTGCCGCGCCAGTGGCGATTCCGTGCCCGCTCCGAATGCACGGCCGCAACTAGCGGGAGTTGTCTGAAGCGGAAGAATGGGCTCAGTAGAGAGAATAATAGAAAGAAGAATAAAGGACATCCATCTAATATCTTTGGCCAAAACGCCTGGATCAAGACGGTGCGCGACTATGGCCCGCGCTTCTCTCGGGCTGTCGGTGCGGCTGCGTCGCCTGGCGCGAAGACTTGGCCACCGGTGGCTATGGGGCGTAAAGCCGGGCCGCGTATTGTGTATCCGGAGCCTGCAGCCAACAAATCCTGAGCTCCCAGGTGAAGAGTCGAAAGCGGCGGATATGCTACCTATTGTGGCTACTCCGCTGTGAGTAAGCCAGAGAAGCTAGCAGATCCCTGGATTCTGGATTCCGCCAGGTACGGCCGGCTGCATTCTCCTGATGGCCTGTATGACATCGCCTCAAAGACGACTGCATTATACGTGTAAAATACGTATGTCTTCTGGGGAACGGTCTCATGCAGAGAAAGCTCACCATCACTCTCGACGAAACTGTCTACGATGGCGCCCACCGAGTCGTCGACCGTCGACACATTAGCCGATTCATCGAAGAGCTGGTGCGTCCGCACGTCCTCGCCCAAGAACTAATAGCAGCGTATCGACACATAGCCGAAGACGAAACACGTGCGGCAGAGGCACTAGCTTGGTCCGAGGCTACCATCAGCGATGTTAGCGATGCTCCGCGGTGAAGTTTGGTGGGCAGAGAATATTGGACACTCTAGGATTACGAGCTCGATGCCAGTACTACGGCTGATCGAGCGCAAGTTGCCGTTCCGGGTTTACCAAGGTAGATCGGAGGCATACTCTTAACCTTACAGGTGGAAAATGCTAGCAGCTCATCAACCCTGGGCGCGGTGCTTAGATGTCCGGTTCGACTGTGTTGCAATGGATGCGGCGCAGCTCACGCCCCAAGGGGTAGACCGAGCCGGCTTTTTAGGCAACGCGGCCGGACCTCGAAGATGAGTTCACTCAATTTGCCCTAGAGTAGACCGAGCCGGCTTTTTAGGCAACGCGGCCGGACCGGTGAACGTCGCGCTGCCCCGGGCCTGGGTCTCACCGACTCGATGCCAGTTGGCGGCTTGGTAGATGGTGCCGCGGAAGCGCGGATGCTCGACAAAAGGTTTCCAGGAGCGAGGGCGGGGACACGTAGCGCTGCAAGCAGTCCTCGCCGATGCGCAAGACAGATACCCTGTTAAAGGGACGGCTCATGTCAACGTCTGCCTCTGATTTCCCGAGACCTTACCGCCTCACAGTGCAGGATTATTACCGTATGGGTGAAGCGGGTATCTTTCGGCCGAATGAGCGGGTTGAATTAATCGAGGGTGAAATCATTGCAATGTCACCTATCGGCAGTTTGCACGCGGCTTGGGTAAACCAACTTGCGCGCGTGTTTGTCCAGCAGACTAGCGATGAGATTACCGTGCATATCCAAAACCCGGTCCGCTTAAGCGAGGATACGGAACCCGAGCCTGATTTGGTACTGCTGAGCCCCAGAGAAAAACCCTACAGCGAAGAACACCCCACCTCCAAGGATATTCTTCTGGTTGTCGAAATCGCGGATTCTTCACTGGTCTATGACCGTGATCGCAAGGTGCCTTTATACGCACGTTACGGCATTCCGGAGGTGTGGATAATTGATCTCCAGAGTTCAAAATTAACCATTTATCTCGAACCCTCTCGAGATGGGTACCGGAAGATTCTGCAGCCGGCACCCGCTGACGATGTATCGCCTACTTTATTGCCCGAGGTTAAGGTAGGGTTTGCGACACTCTTCAAGAAAGGGCAATGCTAACTCCCGCGCCCCGCGGATCTCGATCCCGCAACATTGCAATGCTCTCGCTCCCAGGTAACCACGGAATGCCAGTGTAACTCCAAGCCGGGCTCGGCCGGGCCCGCGAGGAACGGATCGGTGACCAGAAGATCGGCCACGGCTGCGAGATCCTGGCCAATGTAGACCAACGGCAAGTGCGCCCGCACCCACGGGGGAACCCCCCATTCCTGGAGCAGGCGCTTGAGGGCGCGCGCCTGACCATGAACCTGAACGCGCTCGCCACCCTGGCGAAAGCGCACCTCGACCGATGCTCGTTGCAGCGACCGCGCACGCAGCCCCTTGCCACGGCTGGACTTAGCCTCCAGTCGACCCAAATTCGGCACGTTCAATGGCTGCCCTATATCCCATGCCAGAGGCTTGGCCGGCGGTTCGGGCAGGCATGGCGGCAAAAGATAAAGCCGGTCCCGGTAGCGACGGATGCAGCCATCCACCCAGGCGAGCGCGGGCTGCCGGTCGCAGGCAGCGCCTAGCAGATCCGCTAGCCCACGGCGCAGCCGCCGCTCCGGCGGTGGCCGTCGAGCTTGCTGCCGAATCCAGGTGCGCAGCAGCTGCAGCCGTGGCGTTTCTTCCAGACCAGCCAGCGCGGCAACGCTGAGCCTCTCCGTAGCGCCAAGCTCCGTGAGCCGCTGCCGCGCCCAGCTCTCCGCCAAAGTTGAGGCAGCGCTCGCGTGGCGGGCAAGCCGCGCCAGGCGCTGATCTAGCCCGGGCCAGCGGGTCTCGAGCAGCGGCATTATGCGCTCGCGCAGAAAGCTGCGATCGTGCTGAACGCAGCGGTTGGCAGGGTCATCGATCCACCTGAGATCATGGCGCGCGGCATAGGCGGCCAGATCCCCGCGGCGAAAGCCAAGGAGCGGCCGGATGAGCCGCCCCGCGCCAAGCGCCCGCTCGCGGGGCATTCCCGCGAGGCCGTCGATGCCCGTGCCGCGCAGTATCCGCAACAGCACGGTTTCGGCTTGATCGTCGGCGTGATGCGCGGTGGCGATACACTCCCGCGCTGCCAAAACGGCGGCAAAGACAGCGTAGCGGGCATTGCGCGCCGCCGCCTCCAAACCCTCGCCGCGCGGGCGCACCGTGACCCGCTCTACCCTAAGCGGGATACCGAGCGCCGAACATTGAGCACGACAATGCATGGCCCAGCGCTCGGAGTCCGGGTGCAGACCATGGTCGACGTGCAAGGCATGCACGGGCAACCCCAACGCGAACACGGCGTGCAGCAAGACGCTAGAATCATGTCCGCCACTGTAGGCGAGCCAAATCCGGGGCGCCTGCCGCCAGGGCTCAATGGCGGCGGCTAATGGCTCGACCCCGAACCGGCCCATATCAGCCGTAGCGCCTGGCGCTACTCGCGGTAGCTGCCAAATTGCATGAGCCGCTCATAGCGCTGCTGCACCAAATGATCGACATCGATATCATCCAGCCTGGCAAGGGCATCCAGCAACGCCGCCCGCAGGGCCTCGCTCACGGCCTTGTAATCGCGGTGGGCTCCACCGAGCGGCTCGGCGATGACTTCATCGACCAACCCAAGCTTGTGCAATTCCTCGGCCGTGATTCCCATCGCCTCGGCAGCCTGCGCCGCCTTCTCCGGGCTCTTCCAGAGAATGGCCGCACAGCCCTCTGGAGAGATCACCGAATAGGTGGCATAGCTCAGCATCAGCAGGCTATCGCCAACCCCGATAGCGAGCGCGCCGCCCGAGCCGCCTTCACCGATCACGGTGCTGATGATCGGCGTGCGCAGCCGCGCCATAGCCATGAGGTTGCAGGCGATGGCCTCGCTCTGGCCGCGCTCCTCGGCGCCAACTCCAGGGTAGGCGCCGGGGGTATCGATGAACGTTATAATCGGCATCCTTAACCGCCCGGCCAGCTCCATCAAGCGCAGGGCCTTGCGGTAGCCTTCTGGACGGGGCATGCCGAAGTTACGCAGGATCTTCTCCTTGGTGTCGCGTCCTTTCTGATGACCGATCACCATCACCGCCCGCCCATCGAGGCGCGCCACGCCGCCGACGATCGCCGGATCGTCACCGAAGCGCCGATCCCCGTGCAGCTCCTCGAACTCCGTGAATATCCGCGGCAGATAATCGA
>JAKDMQ010000294.1 GCA_030452265.1 Nitrococcus sp. | reverse complement strand
CCGTCGGCGGCAAGGATGCCGCCGTCGAGCCTAAAGGGAGGTATTAACGGCGTGTCCCGCCAGAGCGCGCCGCCCCGGGCTTCGCGGCATGGCACACTAGAACAGCAGTGCAATGATTAGTATGCTCGCCTCGCGCTCTCCCGGGACTCATGCAGTGGGTCTGCGCCGGTGCGATCCCCGCGCCAGGTATCACGCGGGCCAATGCGGCAATACGCATGGTGCGGTGGGCGAGGGCGCAAGCCACAGTGAACACGCGGTAGCGGCGAATGTCGGGTAACACCTTCGGTAAGCTCTTTACGGTGACCACCTTCGGCGAAAGTCATGGCCCGGCGCTTGGTGCCATCGTCGATGGTTGCCCGCCCGGGTTGGCACTTTGCGAGGCGGATCTGCAGCGGGATCTGGATCGGCGCAAGCCGGGCACCTCCCGCCATACCTCGCAGCGGCGGGAACCCGATAAGGTCAGCATCCTCTCGGGCGTGTTCGAGGGGCTATCCACCGGCACCCCGATCGGGTTGCTGATCGAAAACGCCGACCAACGCTCCAAAGACTATGCCAAGATCAAGGACAGCTTTCGCCCCGGCCACGCCGACTACACCTATCAGCAGAAGTACGGCCTACGCGATTATCGCGGCGGCGGGCGATCCTCGGCGCGAGAGACAGCGATGCGTGTGGCCGCCGGGGCCATCGCCCGCAAGTATCTGGCCGATCGGCTTGGCGTTCGTATTCGTGGCTACCTGGCACAGCTTGGACCGATTCAACTGGAGCTGCGGGATTGGGGCGCAGTGGGCACTAATCCCTTCTTCTGCGCCGACCCCGCACGGCTGCCGGAGCTGGAGCAGTATATGGATGAGCTGCGCCGCAAGGGGGACTCCGTCGGCGCGCGGGTGACCGTCACGGCAGAGAATGTGCCAGTGGGCCTAGGCGAGCCGGTCTTCGATCGCCTGGATGCCGAGATAGCCCATGCTCTGATGGCAATCAATGCGGTCAAAGGAGTGGAAATTGGTGCCGGCTTTGCCGCTGTCGAGCAGTTCGGGAGCGTGCACCGCGATGAGATGACACCCACCGGCTTCCTATCCAACAATGCCGGCGGCATTCTGGGAGGGATCTCGACCGGCCAGGACATCGTCGCCAGCCTTGCCCTCAAACCGACGTCCAGCATCCGCATCCCCGGGCGTTCCGTGAACACCCGCGGTGAGCCGGAGGAGGTGGTGACCACCGGACGCCATGACCCTTGCGTGGGCATCCGCGCGACCCCCATCGCCGAGGCCATGCTCGCCCTGGTACTCATGGATCACTATCTGCGCCACCGCGCGCAGTGCGCCGACGTGCGCACGCAAACGCCAGTTATTCCAAGCCGCCGTGACCGCTGAGCTCACGAGCCCAGCCGCGCCGACCCCGTATTGGCGGCTAGCAGGGTTTTATTTTTTCTTTTTCGCCGTCGTGGGTGGGTTGGTTCCTTATTGGGGCGCTTATCTGCGCTCGCTGGGTTTCGGCGCATCTGCGATTGGCGAGCTCATCGCCGTACTTTATGCCAGCAAGATCATCGCGCCCAATGTCTGGGGCTGGCTCGCGGATCACAGCGGGCAGCGCATGGCGACGGTGAGGTTCGCTTGCGTGGTGGCCGTGGTGGCTTTCGCCGGCGTGCAATTTAGCCAGAGCTACGCCTGGCTCGCATTAACGTTGGCCCTGTTCGGCTTCTTCTGGAATGCCGCTTTGCCTCAGTTCGAGGCCAATACCATGAGCCATCTGGGGGCGAACGATCATCGCTACGGCCGTATTCGGCTGTGGGGCTCGATCGGTTTTATCGTGACGGTAATGCTGCTCGGCCTGTTCATCGACCGCATGGGCCTGCGAATCGTGCCTTGGGCCCTGCTGCTGCTGCTCGCTGGTCTCGCCGTGGCAAGCATGCTCGCGCCGAGCGCGCCGGCACACACGCATGGCGTACCAAATGAACCGTTCCGTCGAGTCCTTTTGCAGCCCAACGTGCTAGGGTTTCTGGCCGCGTGCTTTTTGTTGCAGGCAAGCCATGGCCCTTACTATGTTTTCTACAGCATTTATCTGGCCGACCATGGCTATAGCGGCGTGGTCATCGGCGCTCTCTGGGCCCTGGGGGTTGTCGCCGAGATCATGGTATTTCTGATGATGCACCGATGGCTGCCGCGGTTCGGTCCGCGGCGGCTGATGACGACGGCGTTGGTGCTGGCGGTCGTGCGCTGGACACTCGTCGGAACCTTTCCGGGCTGGGTCTCGCTACAGGCGGGCGCGCAGATCCTGCATGCGGGCACTTTCGCGGTTTACCATGCGGTGGCGATCTCGCTCATCAACCGTTTTTTCACCGGTCCCAATCAAGGGCGCGGCCAAGCTCTGTACAGCAGTTTGACCTTCGGCGCCGGGGTTGCCGTCGGCAGCCTCGTCAGTGGTTACTTGTGGTCGGCGCTGGGCGCAGCCGCCACGTGGTATGGCGCAGCGGCGCTGGCCGCTACCGGCGCCGTAGTGGCATCGCGCAGCCTGCCGCACGGGCTGTTGGCGGTTAGCCTGCCGAGCCAGCGTTCGGTATCATAGGGTAATTACTCGCCCACCTCGTCCTAGAGTTCCCCATCAAGCGGCCCTTCGATAGCAACGAGTGGCCCCGCGGTCGGAGTTGGCCACGGACTGCAGGGGTCTGGAGATGCGGCAATAAGCGCCATTCTGGTCTGCCCCCTACTGTCCCCGCGTGGTCTGTCCCCGGTGTCCCCGGTTTTTGGCCATCATCGCCGGGTGGGTATGGATGCTAGGGCGGCCTGCCTCCCTCGCCCCCGATGGGTGGGCGCGGCGCCGACGGGAATCGACTGCCTAAATCCGAGGCAATAGCAGAGACTTGGTATTCAACACGCCGTGTTACGGCTGACGTGCCTGTGGCACGCATCGGTTATTCGCCGTCGAATTCGTCGTCAATGATGCGCTTAATTTGGCCGGCCGACAGGTCAGTTTGCTCGGACTTGGAATAAATGGTCAGTAGCAGTCGAGCCTCGGCGGTCTGTAACCAGTAGATCACTCGATAGCCGCCGCTTTTGCCACGACCGGTGTCGGTGTTGGCCAAACGGACTTTGTAGACAGTGTAGCCGGCACCGGTGGTCTGCTCGCCAGGCGTATGCCCGGCTTGCAAATCATCGATCAGCGGTTGGAGGTCGTCACGGATGTGGCGATATTTTTTTCTAAGCCGCTTGAGTTGCCGTCCAAAGGCGTCCGAGTAAGTCAGCCTCACCAGCTCAGTCGGCCTCGATGTTGCTCCACAGGCTATCGATGGGCTGCGTGCGCCCGGCTTTTGCATCCCGGAGCGCGTCGCGTAGCGAGTCCTCGGCGCTAGGCCATGGCGCTTCTTCTTCTATACCTTCGCGAAAGGAGTGAACCAAGCGCAGCAAAAGCCCGTGGTAACGCAATGGCGTCTGCTCAATCTCGGCGTGCAAAGCTTCGGTAACGTCGTGTACTTTAGCCATTAGACGATAATAGCAACTCGCTACCTAGGATGCGACGGCGAGTCTTTCCAGTCAGCACCGAATTCGTGGTCTGTCCCTGGTTTCCCGGCCCCGCCGGCCCCAATCAAGGGCGCGGCCAAGCTCTGTACAGCAGTTTGACCTTCGGCGCCGGGG
>JAKDMQ010000293.1 GCA_030452265.1 Nitrococcus sp. | reverse complement strand
CACCAGCAAGGCCTGTCCGGTGAGGCCATTCTGACCGAGCTCGTCTTTGAACCGCTCGTAGACAATCCGCTCGTGAGCGGCATGCATATCCACCAAGATAAGCCCCGCGGCGTCTTCGGCGAGCACGTAGATGCCGTGGAGCTGTGCCAATGCATAGCCAAGAGGCGGAATATCGCTACTCTCCACTGGTCGTGGCAGCGGGTGGCGCGGCAGGTCGCGCGCTGACGGCAAGCGCCCAGCATCCTCCGTCCCGACTGGTTGCTCGCCCGCGCCAATCCGCTCGCCGGCCGCTTGTGCCTCGTCGCGTTCAGCGTAAGGCTTGCACGCCTCATCCACGGAGAAGCGCATGGAAGGCTGCCGCGGTGATTGATAAGCCGCGCGATCTTGTCGTGCCGCGGGCGCGCAGGCGTCTATGGGCGCAACCGCTTGGCCATGATCGCGGGCGGCGGTGCCCGCATGCGCTAACGCGCGATGAAGTTGGTGAAACAGAAAATCGTAGACCAGCCGCGATGCGTGGAAACGCACCTCATACTTGCTTGGGTGTACGTTGACGTCGACCTCTGCCGGATCCATCCCGAGGTAGAGGACATAGGCCGGATGTTTCTCCCTGTATAGGAGATCCGCATAAGCGCGGCGGATGGCATGGCCGGCCAGACGATCCCGAATCATGCGGCCATTGAGGAACAGATACTGCAGATCGGTCTGCGCTCTGGCTGCCGTTGGCAGACCGATCCAGCCGCGCAATGTCAGCCCCGCCGCCTCGGACTCCAGGGCAAGCGCCTGGGCAACGAACTCCCGTCCCAAAAGCTCCGCCAACCGAGTGTCCTGCTCGGTTTCAGTGCGGGCCGGGCCAATCCGCAAGCTGCGCCGGCCATGGCAGTGCAGGTCGAAACCCACCTCGGGCCGGCTCAAGGCCACGCGCCTGACGAGCGCCTGAATGTGGCGCAGCTCGGTTTGGTCCGTGCGCAGGAATTTGCGCCTGGCCGGTGTATTGTGGAATAGATCGCGCACCTCTACGGAAGTCCCCGGAGGATGCGCCGCCGGTGCCGCCTGCGCGAGTATCTCACCGGCGCTGAGCTCCAGGCGCCAACCGTGATCTTCGCCGCGGCTGCGCGTGGTGAGCTTCAAGCGCGCCACCGAGGCGATGCTCGGCAGGGCTTCGCCGCGGAAGCCGAGGCTGATGATGCGCTCCAGATCGGCCGACTCCCGGATCTTGCTGGTCGCATGCCGGCCGACAGCCAAGGGCAAATCCTCGCATCCCATGCCGATGCCGTTGTCGCGAACGCGTATGAGGCGTTTGCCACCGCCCTCGATCACGATCTCGATCTGGTCGGCGGCGGCGTCCAACGCGTTCTCTACCAGCTCTTTTACGACCGCCGCCGGCCGTTCGATAACCTCGCCCGCCGCGATCTGATTGACGAGTTGCGGCGACAGGCGCTGGATGCGCGGCGCGGACGAAAGAATGCGCTCGTCTGACTGACTCATAGGCGATCACTATGCCTAACGTCGACCAACTAGAGTGGAACCCATGATTTGGACCATGGGCGTAAATACAACGCCACACCCACAACGTGAAGAAGTCGTGGCACGTAAACGATTAGCCCTGGTATTACGGGCGCCATTCTATGCCGAGCGCAAAAACCGCTCATCTGGGAGCACAAGGAGTCGTTCCGCTTGGTTGATATAATGCATGCATTGTTTTATGTTGAATGCGTCGAATGCATAGTATAGAAGTTGAATCGTGGCAATGCTAACAGGGGTCAACGCACGAAAGGGAAAAAATCGTACGCTAAGCCCCTCGCGGCATCCGTAGCGGCCGGAATCGGCCGCGCTCGACCCGTTTGTCCTGCTGCCAGATGTAATCGCCGGTCAGGTTGATGTGCTCCCAGCCCAACGGCGAGAGGTGGACAAGTAGCTCCTTATCAATAGATTGTCCGGAAGCCGCCAACGCCTGAATCGCTTGCTCCATATTAATCGTGTTCCAGAGAATGATGGCGTTGACCACGAGATTCAGCCCGCTTGCGCGGTAGCGTTGATTCTCGTAACGGCGGTCGCGGACCTCGCCAAGCCGGTTCAAGAACACGGCGCGAGCCAGCGCGTTCTTGGCCTCGCCCTTGTTCAGGCCGACTTGCACGCGTCGGCGCAGCTCGACGTTTTGCATCCAATCGAGTGCGAACAAGGTGCGCTCAATGCGGCCCAGCTCACGCAACGCGATCGCGAGTCCGTTCTGGCGCGGATAGCTACCGAGTTTGCGCAGCATCAATGACGCGGTCACCGTACCCTGCTTGATCGAGGCCGCCAGACGCAGGATCTCGTCCCAGTGCGCTCGAATGCGCCGGCCATTGATGCGGCCGCCGATCATACCCGCGAGCGTCGGATACTGTCTCGCGTCGCTCGGAATATACAGGCGCCGGTCGGCCAGATCCCGAATACGCGGCGCGAAGCGATAACCCAACAACTGCATCAACGCGAACACATGGTCGGTAAAACCAGCTGTGTCGGTGTAGTGCTCCGCGATCCGCAGGTCCGATTCGCGGTACAGCAAGCCGTCGAGGACGTGGGTGGCATCACGCACGGTGGCGTTGATGACCTTGGTGTGGAATGGGGCGTACTGATCGGAGATATGCGTGTAGAACTGTACGCCCGGTTCTTGGCCGTACTTCAGGTTCACGTGACCGGCGAATTGGCCTCGACCACCGGCCTTGAAGTTCTGGCCATCCGACGACGAGGTGGTGCCATCGCCCCAGTACGCCGCAAACGGTTGGCGAAACTGGGCGTTGGTCAACTCGGCCAGGCCCGCTGCGTAATTCTCGTCGCGAATATGCCATGCTTGCAGCCACGTCAGCTTGGCGTATGTGGCGTCAGGACAGGACTCGGCCATTTTGGCCAGGCCTAGGTTGATCGCGTCGGCCAGGACCGCGGTAAGCAACAGCTGGCGGTTGCCGGCGACTGCGCCACTTTTGAGATGGGTAAAATGCTGCGTAAAGCCGGTCCAGTCGTCGACTTCCAGCAATAGCTCGGTGATCTTGAGGTGTGGCAACCGGCTATAAGCCTGCTGCATCAATGCGTCGGCGCCCTCGGGCACGGCGTTATCCAATGGCGTAATCTTGAGACGGCCCGCGGGCGTGAAGCCGGCGTCAGGTAATGTGTCGGCGGCAGCCGAGCGCTCGACGCTGGCCAGATCGTGTTCCAACGTCGCCAACCGACTTGCCAGATAGCGTTCGCAGTCGGTTTCAACCGCCAACCCCAGCGACCCATGGCCACGCTGATCTGCGAAGCGTATCGGCGGCAGCAGGTAGTCCTCGAAATCCTTGAACTGGCGGGAATCCTGAACCCAGATATCGCCCGAGCGCAGTGCATTCTTGAGTTCTGTTAACACGCACAACTCATAGAAACGTCGGTCGATTCCGTCCGATGTATGTACCAGGCGTTGCCAACGTTTGCGTACAAAACCGGTCGGCGCATTGCTTGGTACTTTCCGTACCTGGCGCGCATTCATCTGCTTCAACAGATCGATACCGGCGAATAGGTCGCGTGCCGCCGGCGCGGCCTTCAGTTCCAATGCGTCCAGAAACGCCGGTGTATAGCGCCGGAGCGAGTTGAAGCCGCTACCGATCAAGGCGAGGTAGTCGAAGT
>JAKDMQ010000009.1 GCA_030452265.1 Nitrococcus sp. | reverse complement strand
CGCGGCCATCAGCGCCACGCCAGAACAACGGCTGATAGAACCAATTAGCCGTGGGCGCAGGTAGTCATCCGCATTCTTCTTTGCACGAAGGTAGTGCTGCATTTTTTCCGGTCCTGCTTCTGGGTCTTCGGCTCGCATGGAACTGACGATAAGAAATCGCTGTACCCCGGCGGCCTTGGCCTGGTCGATCAGACTGATCGCCCCGTTTTGATCCACATCTACGGTTTTATCCGGGCCGGTGTCCGGCCCGGAACCGGCAGTGAATATAACCGCGTCGCAACCTTTCAGGGCCCCGCTGCAATCGTCCTCCAGATCCGCCACCACGGTTTCGGCGCCGAGGGCTTGTAATTCCTCAGCCTGGGCGGGATTGCGGATCATCGCCCGCGGGGAATGCGCGCTTTCAGCCATTTGTTTGACCAGGCGCTGACCGATTTTACCGTTGGCACCTGCTATTAATACTTTCATACAGAACTCCTCGGGGTTTGCTTTTCAGGTCATCGCGCGGACAACGCCGCCATCCACGCGCATCGGGGCGCCGGTGGTGGCCGACGACAGCGGGCTGGCCATATACACCACCAGGTTGGCGACCTCTTCGGGCGTTGCCAGCCGCTTGATCAGTGAACTGGGACGCTCGTTTTCGATAAACGCCTGCTCCACGCTGTCTTGCGACTGGCCTTCGTCGGCCATGTCGGCCAGCATTTCACTGACGCCTTCCGAGCGCGTAGGCCCCGGCAAAATGGCGTTCGCGGTTACGCCGGTGCCGGGTATGCTTTCCGCAATGCCGCGCGACACCGCGAGCAGCGCCGCCTTGGTGAAGCCGTAATGCACCATCTCCGCGGGAATATGGATGCCGGACTCGCTGGATATGAACAGCAGGCGCCCCCAGCCGCGTTCGAGCATGCCGGGCAGGTAATGGCGCGACAGCCGTACGGCGCTCATTACGTTGGCGTCGAAAAAGCGTTGCCAGTCGTCGTCTTCGATCTGGAGAAATTCCCTGGGCTCAAAAATACCGACGTTGTTGACCAGGATGTCGGTTTTGCGCGCGTGGTCCGTAAGTTGTTCTACGCCTTCACGGCTTGCAAGGTCCGCATGCATGCCCCCGACTTCGGCGTTGGGATGCTTGCTTTTAATTCGCTCAATCGCATCCTTGACCCGTTGTTCATCACGCCCGTTCACAATAACCGCCGCGCCTTCTGCGGCCAGGCCCTGGGCGATGGCGAAGCCGATGCCTCCGGTCGAGCCGGTGACCAATGCGGTTTTATCGCCGAGTTGCAAGTCCATTCATTGTCTCCGTAAAGCTTATGGATTTAACGGGTTATGGCGCAGCCCCTAAAAGGCCGCGGCCGCCGCCTCCACCACCGCCTGATCCTGTTCACCGGTGCCGCCGCTCACGCCCACCGCACCGACGATCGCGTCGTCCTGGGTCAACGGCAAACCGCCGGCGAAGCTCATCACGCGACCGTGGTTGGAAACCTGGATACCGTAAAACTGCTCGCCGGGTTGGGCGTTATCCGATAAATCCTGGGTGGAAATATCGAACGCGCGCGAAGTGAATGCCTTGTTGATGGCGATATCCACACTGCCGATCCACGCCCCATCCATGCGGGCATGGGCAACCAGATTACCGCCGACGTCTACTACTGCCACATTCTGCGGCTGGCCTACTTCCTCGGCTTTTTCAATGCCGGCCTGAATGACGCGCTGCGCGTCCTCGAGGGACAAACTGGCAAGTTGTTGCATATCAGTAACTCCTATTGCGTCGTGAAGAAAAAATCACCAGCAAACTTCTGGCGTTTCGATGGGCCGGGAAAGGTCGAGCGCAATCACCCGCCATTCTTGCCGGGCTTCAAGACCACCTTGGTCCAGCCTTCGGCGCGCTTGTCGAAGTTCTCGTAGGCATCGGGCGCTTCGTCCAGCGTCAACTCGTGCGACAGCAGAAACGACGGTTGCGCCTTGTCGTGAAAGACCAGATCGGCCAGTTGTCGGTTGTAGGCCTTGACGTCGGCCTGCCCGGTGGCCATTCGCTGCCCTTTTTCAAAAAACAAACCCATGTCGAACGCGATCTGGCCGCGCTGATTCATCTCGCTAGCCGCGCCCGGGTCCTCGGGCACGAACAGGCCGACCACGCCGATGGCGCCGGTCGGCCGGACCGCCTTCACCAGGTTGTTCATCACCAGATTGGGCTGTTCTTCCCCGTCCTGGTTGTGCGCCTGATAGCCCACGCACTCGCAGGCACGGTCCGCGCCTTCACCTTGTGTATGTTCGGCGATCGCCTCCTGGGGGTCGACATCGCTTTCATTGATCGTGATGGCGCCAAAATCCTCGGCCAGCTTTAAGCGATCGGCGTGGTGGCCGACGATCATCACCTGGCGGGCATCGCGCAGCACCGCCGAGTATGCCGCCATGATGCCGACCGGTCCGTCGCCCCAGACCAGCACCGAATCCCCGTCGCGCATACCGGCCAGCTCGGTGGCGTGCCAGCCGGTGGGGAAGATGTCGGTGAGCATCACATAGTCGTTTTCTTTCTCGGCCGCGTCTTCCGGCAGGACCAGGCAATTGAAGTCGGCGTAGGGTACGCGCAGATATTCGGCCTGGCCGCCGCTGTAGGGGCCCATCTTGGCGTAGCCGTAGGCGGCGCCCGCGAAACCCGGATTGGCTTCGAGACAGAACGCGGTCTTGCCCGCCTCGCAGTTCTTGCAGAAACCGCAGCCGATATTGAACGGCAGGCACACGCGATCGCCCTTGTGGACTTTATGTACGCCCTTGCCGACCTCGACCACCTCACCGAGATTCTCGTGGCCGATGATCCGGCCTTCCTCGAAATCGGTGCGGCCCTGATACATATGCAGGTCCGAGCCGCAGATATTGGTGCTGGTAATGCGCACCACGACATCGGTGGGATGTTCGAGCTTGGCATCGGGTACGTTTTCGACCTGGACTTGGTGGGGGCCCTTGTAGACAACTGCACGCATGGCTTGCTCCTGTGCGAATGGACTGTGGTTGACACGGGCACGCACGCTTTCTTTCGTACCGCCCGCGACTTTTCGTGGTTACAACGTTACAACGTGTATTCGTGAAAGATTTTTCCTTGACGACTCTGCGCTACGACGATTTGTGCAGCGGCTCGAAGATACTCGCCTGGCCGTCTTCCCAATCGGCCTGGTTGTCCAGCGTGGCCAGCGGCTGGAGCAAGTCCGGGTCAAAGTCGTTTTGAGCGCGGCCGGCCGCGATCCGCCGCGGCCAATCGGCATTGGCCAAGGCGCCGCGCGCGACGGCGACCAGGCTCGCGCCGCCTGTATCGAACTGCGCCTCGGCCTTGCTAGCGTCGTACAGCCGGCCGTTGGCGATTACTGCGATGCCGCCGCCGTGCTCGGCCGCCAGTTGAACCAGACTTGGGCCGTCGTCGGAAAACGCCGGATCGACCGCGCCGGCGCCGGTGACGTGGATATAACTCGCCCCGGCTTCGGCCATGGCGCGGAAGATCACGGCGGCGTCTTCCGGGCCGTTCCAGCGATGCTCGGTATCGTTGATCTTGGTCTGGGACAACCGCACGCCGATGGTAAAATCACGCCCCACCGCATCGCGCACGCTCTGGATGACCCGCCGGACCATGCGCACGCGGTTGCCGATGTCGCCGCCGTATTCGTCGTCGCGCCGGTTGTAATAATCGGTGATGAATTCATCCAGCAGATAGCCGTTGGCGCCGTGGATCTCCACGCCGTCGAACCCGGCCTGCAGCGCGCGCTTCGCCGCGGCGACGAAGCCATCGATCGCCTCGACGATGCCGGTCTCCGTGAGCGCCTCGGGCACCCCGTATTCCTTGCCGTCGCCGTGATAGATCGGATTGGTCTTGCCGTAGGGCCGCACCGCCGACGGCGCGACGGTCGCGGTGCCCTCGTGCTGGCCCTGGGCTCCGGCGTGCATCAGCTGGACCACGATCGCGGCACCCGCGGCGTGAACCGCATCGACCACCGGCTGCCAGGCGGCGCCCTGCGCATCGGTTGCGATGCCGGGTTGCCGGAAATAACCCTGAGCATGAACGGTATCGGTATACGTGCCTTCCGTGATGACCAGCCCAAAGCCGCCGCGGGCGTAGCGACGATAATATTCGACCATCTGATCGGTGGGCCTACCGTCGGGATTGGCGCTGGTGCGCGTCATCGGCGACACGGCCGCGCGGTTGGCCAGCCGCAGCGAATCGATACGCACGGGGGAAAACAGCATCGGGTAGCGATCGGTTTTCGGAATGGGCTGACTTTCAGACATTGGTTGATGCTCCTTGGCACGTCTCTAAGAGAGTCGGTTCAGCTTTCGTTCGGCGACGATCTCACGCTGGTACGTCATCGCCTGGATGATGCCGTCAATGGCGTCGTCTTCGTCCGGTTCCGGCTGGTCGATATCAGGCTGTATCGCAATGCGCTCATAGGCCGTCCTCGACCAAGTCGGTCGCTGCAGAACGCGGGCCGCCCCAAGCGTTTCGGATGGACGCGATCTTGGTGCGCCGGCCGCTTGAGGCAAACCCGGAAGTTCATCATTTGCATTCTATAGATGACCGGTCTATTATGTCAAGCATGACACGAACCGAAACACGTCAGGCACTGATTCGCGCCGGTAGTGAAATCATCGCGCGGCAGGGCTTTAACAACACCGGCGTCAGCGCGGTGTTAAGCGCCGCTGGCGTGCCCAAGGGCTCGTTTTACTACTATTTTTCCAGCAAGGAGGATTTCGGGCTGGCGGTGATCGACGATTTCGACGCCGAATATGACGCCCGCCTCGAGAACTTGTTGAATGACACCACGGTGGCTCCGCTTCAGCGTATCCGCAATTACTTCGACGCCGGCTTGGCGGACATGGTTCGGTATGACTACGGACGAGGTTGTCTGATTGGCAACCTGAGCCAGGAACTCGCCGCGCAGAAGGAAGTTTTTCGAGACCGTCTGGATACGGTCTTCAGCCGCTGGACGCAGCGCTTCGTGCACTGCCTGGAGCAAGCCCGTGCCGCGAATGAAATTGACCCCGACCAGGATGTGGAACAACTGGCCGAAATTCTGCTCAACGGTTGGGAAGGCGCCATCCTGCGCGCCAAGGTCGCTCGCTCGACTACGCCGATGACGGCGTTTGCCGACATGTTTTTCAGCAGGATGCTGGATGGTCGAAATTGATGTCGAGTTGGAAGCGCAATCCGATGATCATCCGGGCCGACACTTCAAGCGAAGTCGCGGGTTCTCGATAGCGTTACGCTTTACGCAGCGCACTTGCCCTGCAGAAATTTACACAGCGCCATGAACGACACGGTGCTGTCCAGAACGGTTGCCTGAACC
Source organism: Nitrococcus sp. (assembly GCA_030452265.1). GTDB lineage: Bacteria > Pseudomonadota > Gammaproteobacteria > Nitrococcales > Nitrococcaceae > Nitrococcus. The sequence goes on along the minus strand of JAKDMQ010000009.1, from coordinate 29,837 downwards.
GCTCGCAATCCGGGGAAAAGCCGGATTGCGTACCGAAGAACGCAGGAGCCGCCTGATAATCACTTTCACCAAGGAGAATCGAAATGAATGGAATTGCCGACAAAGTTGTTGTTATTACCGGCGCCAGCAGCGGGCTGGGTGAAGCTACGGCCCGCCGATTGGCCGAAGGCGGCGCCAAGCTGATGCTGGGCGCCCGCCGCGAATCCCGACTCAAGGAGCTCGTTTCGTCGATCGAAGTCGATGGCGGTCAAGCGGCCTATCGCGTCACCGATGTGACCGATCGAAGTCAGGTCGAAGCGCTGGCGCAGGCCGCCAAGGATACCTTCGGCCGCATCGACGTACTGCTCAACAACGCCGGCCTGATGCCGCTGGCCCCGCTCGACGCCCTCAAGGTCGACGAGTGGGAGCAGATGGTGGACGTGAATCTCAAGGGGGTGCTCTACGGCATCGCCGCGGTACTGCCCACCATGCGCGAGCAGCACAGCGGCCACATCATCAACCTGTCTTCGGTTGCCGGACACAAGGTCATGCCCGGCGGCGCCGTTTATTGCGCGACCAAATTCGCGGTGAAAGCGTTGTCCGAAGGCTTGCGCCTGGAATCCAATGGTGAAATTCGTTCCACCAATATTTCCCCGGGCGCAGTGGCCACCGAGTTGACCGACCACATCAGCCACGAAGAGGCGGCGGAATCGGCCAACAAGCTCTACGAGGATGCCATCGACGCCGACGCGATCGCCAAGGCAATCGTATACGCCATCGAGCAGCCCGGCGATGTCGATATCAACGAATTGATCATCCGCCCCACTCAACAGGAACTGTAAACAGCCGGCAGCGGCTTTTCAGTCAATCCAGCAACCCACGTAAAGGAGTTCATTATGAAACGCAATGCAAACGCCCAATGGCAGGGCGATCTCAAACAAGGCAAGGGTGTCATCTCCACTGACAGTGGCGTGCTCTCCGACACCCAGTATTCCTTTGGCACCCGATTCGAGAACGGCAAGGGCACCAACCCCGAGGAGCTCATTGGCGCTGCCCATGCCGGCTGTTATTCCATGGCCCTATCCATGATTCTGGGCGAGGACGGCCTCACGCCTGAGCGTATCGACACCACGGCCACCGTCAGCCTCGAACAGGCCGAGGGCGGCTTCGATATCACGGCCGTTCACCTCGACGTGTCCGCCAAGGTGCCGGATACCGATCAGCAAGCGTTCCAGCAGGCGGCCGAGAAAGCCAAGGCCGGCTGCCCGGTGTCCAAAGTACTGAATGCCGACATCACCATGGATGCTCACCTGGAGCAATAAACCTGATGCCAGGCCAAACAGCCAACCGCATCAAGTACGTGCGGTGGTGGCCGTTCGTTTCGACGACATTCCGGCGTTCAACGCCAGGATAATCGAGGAATTCGAGGAAGGCAGACGTCCTGTCAGCGGCACCGACTACCTTGAGTAACGTATACGAGCAACCCACATGAATCAGCACAACCGTGCATCCGTGGATACTGACGGGCACATTACCGCCGCCGACATCGAACAAGCCGCAGAGATCCGCCAGCCGCATGCATCGCGGTGGCCGGGTGCGCCATTGCCGTCTAGTTTGCGCGTCGGTATCCGGCCGCTGGTTGACCAGGGATAGGACGGCCCTGTGCCCACGCAACCGACGCCACTCCGACCCCCGGTCGATTCGGGCCGCGACCACGTGCGAGGTCCCGACGGTGCCGATGTCACCCTGGTCGAATATGGCGATTATCAATGCGTTTACTGCCGGCGCGCCCACGCGGTCATCGGGCCACTGCTGGACGGGCGTTTGTCCGGACGGGTGCGCTATGTATTTCGGCATTTCCCCAATACCCGTCTGCACCCGGATGCGCAACGCGCGGCCGAGGCGGCGGAGGCCGCGGCGGACCAGGACCGCTTTTGGGACATGCACGATTATCTGTTCGACCATCAGGATGCGCTCGATCGCGACAGTCTGGTGGCAGGCGCCGCGGAACTGGGGCTGGACACCGAACGGTTCGCCCACGAACTCGACGAACGAACCCACGAGCCGCGGGTGCGCGAGGATTTCGATCACGCTTTCGAAAGCGGCGCGCACGCAACACCGTCGTTCTTCATCAACGGCCGCCGCTACGACGGGGCTTGGGACGAGGAATCCGTGCTGGAAGCGATGCGCCAACCGCTGGGTTGGAAGGTCCGGGCATTGGCACAAGATTTCGCCGGATTGTCCGTCTCGGCCGGGGCGTTGATGCTCGGCGCCGCCGTCATCGCACTGATATGGGCCAATTCGCCCTGGCAGGGAAGCTATTTTGCCCTGTGGCACACCGAATTCGCCCTGCGTCTCGGCCCCTGGGCTCTGCCACTGACGCTGCATGAATGGGTCAACGACGGCCTGATTGTTATCTTCTTTTTCGTCGTTTCGCTGGAAATCAAGCGCGAAGTCACCGCCGGTGAGTTGCGAAAACCCCGTCGCGCCATCCTGCCTCTGGCCGCCGCGGCCGGTGGCATGGCCGTACCGGCCTTGATCTACTGGCTGTTCAACGCGGGCGGCCCCCACGCCGCAGGCTGGGGCGTGCCGATAGCCACCGATACGGCGTTTGCCCTCGGCTTGTTGGCGGCCTTCGGCTCGCGCGTGCCGCTGGCGTTGCGGGTGTTCGTAGCAACGCTTGCCATCGCTGACGATGTCGGCGCCATCCTCGTTTTGGCCCTGGTCTACACGGATCACGTCGGCCTGCCCGGCCTGGCGCTGGCGGCGGTGTTCACCGCGGCTGCCTATGGGTTGAACCGGGCACGGGTGTACTGGGCGTTGCCCTATGCATTGATCGGCCTCGGGCTGTGGGCGGCGGTCCTGCATTCCGGGCTGCATCCCACCCTGGCCGGCGTATTGCTCGGATTCACCGTGCCCACTCGCAGCCGTCCGCGGCCGGCGCAGTTGCACGGCCAGAGCATGGCGCTGTTCCATAGTCTGGAAACGCCGCCGAGCGGGGAACGCCAACAGGGTCAGTACCAGGCGGCCGTGCGCGGCCTGGAATCAATGGTCGAACGGCTTTTGTCACCGGCGCAGCGCCTGGAACGCAATCTGCAACCGTGGTCGTCCTATCTGGTGTTGCCGCTGTTCGCACTGGCGAATGCCGGCATCGTATTGACGGCCGACACGTTGCAGCTACTGCAGCCGTTGAGCCTGGGCATACTCGCGGGGCTTGTCATCGGCAAGCCGCTGGGTATCACCCTCGGCGCCTGGCTGGCCGCGCGCAGCGGATTGGCCGATAGCCCACAAGAATTCAACTGGCGGCAAGTGGCTGGCGCCGGCGCCTTGTGCGGCATCGGCTTCACAATGTCGATATTCATCGCCGAATCGGCGTTTTCAGACCCCACCGTCCTGGCCCAGGCCAAAGTCAGCATCATGCTGGCCAGCGTACTGGCGACCCTGTTCGGCTGGCGTCTGTTGCGCGGTGCCGGGGCCCGCAGCGACCAACGGACGCTGGCGGATCGACACCCCACCGCCACCGGAACCTGATTGAAAGATGGCGGAACTGGCACAAAATGACGGAATCGCGCCCGGCCGCCGGCGACGTAGCCGCTGGCCAGCGTTATTCTGAGGGCCGGAAGTCATCACTCAACCGCTGATTTATGCCCATGCAAGATACACAACATTTCGACATCGTCGTCATCGGCGGCGGCTCCGGCCTGACCGCGGCGTATTACGCCGTAAAGGACGGCAAATCCGTCGCCCTGATTACCGACCGGCCGGATGCCATCGGCGGCACCTGCGTGAACTTCGGCTGCATCCCGACCAAGACGCTAATCCAGTCGGCCGAAGTGATGCAGACCATCCGTAGTGCCGCCGACTTCGGTATCACGTTGGATCAGTCGTCGGTCAACGTGGACTTCGGCCGGATCATGCGCGACATGCGCCGCGCCCGTACCGACAACGCCGCCGGCGCCCGGCAATGGGTCGAAGACACGATGACGCCGTTCTACAGCCGGGTCCGCTTCGTCGGCGACAAGCTGCTGGAAACCGAGGACGGCCGGCGCATCACCGGCGACAAGCTGTTCATCGCCGCCGGCGCCCGCGCGGATGTACCGCCGATCGACGGGATCGAGCAGGCCGGCTACTGGACCAACGAAAGCGTGCTGGAACTCGAACGGCGACCGGCCAGCCTGATCGTTGTCGGCGGCGGCTATATCGGCGCCGAGCTGGGGTATTTTTTCTCCGCGCTGGGCACCGACGTCACGGTCATCAACGGCTCGCCCAGGCTGCTGGCCGAGGACCACGATGTCCGCGAGCTGTTCACCCGCGAATTCGGTAAGCAGGTCGCGCTCGTCACCGGCCGTGCGGTTCAAGCGCGGGCCGAGGGCGGTAACAAATCCGTCGTGGTGGAAGACGCTGACGGACGGACCACGACCGTCAGCGCCGAACACATCCTGTTGGCCGCCGGACGCCAGCCCAACAGCGACGCGCTGGCGCTGCACCAGACCGGCGTCGACATCGATGACAAAGGCGCCGTGCAAGTGGACGATACGCTGCGCACCCGTCATCCGGATATCTACGCCTACGGCGATATCATCGGCCAGGCGATGTTCAAGCACACCTCCAGCTACGAAGGCGAGTTGGCCTACCGCAATTCGCAGGGCGGCGCCGAGACGGTAACCTATCGCGCCAACCCGCACGCGGTATTCAGCCATCCCCAAATCGGCGCGGTCGGGCTGACCGAAGCCCAATGTCGCGATCAGGGCCTGGACTACGCGACCGCTCGCGTCGACTATGCCGATATCGCCAAGGGCAAGATCGTCGGCGCCCCGCCGGGTTTCGCCAAACTGATTGTCGAACGCGGCAGCGACCGCATCCTCGGCTTTCACATGATCGGCCCGCAGGCCGCGGACCTAGTGCACGAGGTCGTCATCGCAATGAACGCCGGCGGCACGGCGGGCCTGGTACGCGACAGCATCCATACACATCCGAGTCTGCCGGAACTGGTGCGCGCGGTATTCGACGGTACGGCATGATCCCACGCGTGTCTCACCGACCGCTGTGGTTCGTGTAAGTCCGAGAAACGAAAGGACAGACCCATGACCCAGTTCTTAGGCAAACTGCACCATTTCGGCCTTACCGTGACCGATATGGGTCGTTCCGAGGCGTTCTATGGATCGATTCTGGAGTATCTAGGCTACGCACCCGGGCAAGAGATAGAAGATCCGGCGGCAACAGCCATCATCTGGAGCGGCCCCGGCGGCGCCATCAGCATCTGGCCCGGCAACCCGGACTGCCCGAACAAGCAATGGGACATGTACTCGCCGGGGCTGCACCATTTCGCGCTCGCAGCCGACAGTCGTGAGCAGGTCGATCAATTCCATGAACACCTGAAGACGATCGGCGCCAATATTCTCAACGCACCCGCCGAGTACGGTTACATGCCGGGCTACTATGCCCTGTTTTTCACCGACCCCGACGGTATCAAGCTCGAACTGGCGCATACGCCGGACTTCCCGCCGGCCTGACAATCAGGACGCCTCGTGACGAGCGCGGACCAGCACAATTGAGTCGGCGGCCCCGTGGCTATCGTGCTCGGATTTGACCTACGTTGTAAGCGCAGCCCTCGAAAGCGAGTCGAGCACGACCGATTCCGGTTGCTACAGACACCGCGGGAGGCTTAGCGTACGATTTTTCCCTTTCGTGCGTTGACCCCTAACAGTACGCAACTTGCCGGATGACGTGCATCGCGCGTTGCGCGTGCGCGCGGCCGAGCATGGCCGCAGCACGGAAGCGGAGGTGCGCGAGATCCTTACAACGGCGGTCAAGCCGGAGCAGCGCATCCGCATGGGCGATGCACTGGCATCCCTTGGCCGCAAGATCGGGCTGACCGATGAAGACTTCGCGGTTCTCGAGAAGGTGCGCGACAAGACGCCGGCGGAACCGATGAAATTTGAATGATCGTGCTGGATACCAACGTCGTCTCCGAGGCGATGAAGCCAGAGCCGCATGCGGCCGTGCGGGCCTGGCTGAATGATCAGGCGGCGGAAACGCTGTACTTATCCAGCGTGACGCTGGCCGAGCAGCTGTATGGCATCAGGGCGCTACCGGAAGGGAAGCGCAAGAACATGCTGGCTCGGGCCCTTGATGGGCTGCTGGAGCTGTTCCAGGGACGCATCTTGGCGTTCGATACGGACGCAGCGCGCCACTATGCCGAATTGGCCGTTACGGCTAAGAACAACGGGCGAGGCTTTCCCACCCCGGACGGATATATCGCCGCCATCGCCGCGGCTCGTGGGTTCATCGTGGCATCCCGCGACACATCCCCCTATGAAGCTGGTGGCGTGCCAGTCATCAACCCTTGGACTGCCACAACGCAGCCCAGCGCAACGTTTGCCACGTAGCTCGCAATCGGCTTGGACGGGTCATCAGAGTCAGTATTGAAAACCTCATGCATTGGGACTATCTTGTCAGCAAGTGGATCGGGAGTTCCCGATCGGCGTAGGGGTGCGGTTGAAATCGCTCCCATTCTGCTTTTCTAGGGGAAGAACTTCAGCCCGTAGCCTTCGATCTTCCCTTCTCGATTGCGGCGGAATTTCTTCTCGATGATGTCATAGGCCCGGTTCACCTGCTGTGTCTTGAGCAGGTGTCGGCCGATCGGGTGACAGACCAGATCGGCCAGTTGTAGGCCGGGAAGATTCTGTTTCTTATCCACGAACACGACCTCGAATGGCAGGCGCTCGCCGACGGCGTTCGCACCATCGCAAATGCGTCGGCACACCAGTTCCAGGTCAGCATCCTCCTTGCGGCCCCGTGACTCGACCAGAACATGCGTCTCGCGCTCGGATTGTCCGTGCTCCTTCAGGAAGAGCCAGGCCCTCTCCAGGCAGAACTGCATCGCGATGGCATACGGATTGTCCGGATCCACGTGCTGCCGATTCAATCGCGGCTTATCGATGGCGCTGGCGATCAGCGTGTAGGGCAGCCGAGCCATTACGTCGGAAAGTTCATCCATGAACTGTTGCCGAACGGCCCGATCGAACAGAAACCGAAAATCACCCTTCTCCTTGCGAATCTCGTGCGCGTGCAGAATCATGGCCTCGTGCCCGAACCAACGATGCTTGAAGCCGGCGACCACCGGGGCGACTTGCGAGCAATAGTCGGCCTTGGCGATGAGACAGAAGGTCAAGACAAACAGCGGGATGCGTGGGCCTCCCGTAATACCGTTTATTGCTAACATGCCGATCGGGCACGGCAGGGAAGCGGCTACGAACCCAGCGGCGGAAGCATGCCCAACTCGCCACTGCAATGGTAACCCCCTTGTTGCGTCAATATCATCACGCGTGGCCGGCAAAGGAGGCACATGCATGACCGCACGGGTCAGCAAGGCACCGTCGATTACCCCGGCCGCATACATTGCCGAGCGGATCGAGACGCTCGATTGGGAGAGGGCGTCACAGAATCTCGATGCGCGGGGCTACACGCTGATTGAAGGTCTCCTCACCCCGCGGGAATGCGCCGCGCTGGCCGCGCTTTATCCGCTGGAGGAAATTTTCCGCAGCCGGGTCGTGATGGAGCGCCACAGCTACGGCCGTGGCGAGTACAAGTATTTCAGCTATCCGTTGCCCGACATTATTGGCGGGCTACGCGGCTCGATCTATGCGCATCTCGTGCCGCTTGCCAATTGTTGGAACGCCGCCATGGATCTCGACGTGCGCTATCCGGCGCAGCACGCGGATTTCATTGCGCGTTGTCATGCCGCCGGGCAGCTCCGCCCGACGCCACTGCTGTTGCAATACGAGGCGGGGGACTACAACTGCCTGCATCAAGACCTCTACGGTGAGCACGTGTTCCCACTGCAACTTACCATTTTGTTGTCCAACCCGGGCGAGGATTTCACGGGCGGTGAGTTTGTGCTGACCGAGCAGCGTCCACGCTCGCAGTCACGTGCGGAAGTGATCCCGCTGCAGCGGGGGGGCGCCGTGGTGTTCGCCGTCCATCGCCGGCCGGTGCAAGGCCAACGCGGGGCGTATCGAGTGAACCTGCGCCACGGCGTAAGCCGCCTGCGCTCGGGGCGTCGTCATACCGCTGGCGTTATCTTCCACGACGCAACGTGACAATAGGTATATGGGCTTGGGGACTGAGGCCAACGTTGGGGTTCGCAAGCTCACCCCAACTACCGAGCTGCGCGACAGCGCACGCCTTCGGCGGAGAAGGCTCCTAGGGTCAAGGGATCACCAATCGGCTGCCGACCACGATAACATCGCCGCTTAAATCGTTGGCTTTGCGCAGTTGCTTGACACTTACGCTGTATTGCTGCGCGATGGCGCTCAAGGTATCACCGCGGCGTACCACGTACTCATGGGTATTGGCGAGCTCTATGCCCGGCATGAAGTCCTCGATATAGCCGCTGATGCCATGCTCCAGCGCGCGCGCGAGCTGCCACTGATAATTGCTGCTGCGCAACCGATCCTCCTCCACGGGATTGGAGATGAAAGCGCTTTCGATCAACACCGAAGGCATGTCCAGCGATTTGAGCACAACGAATGCGGCGCGTTCCACCGAGCTCTTGTGCAGCTCGCCCACGTTAGCCAAGGCCTCCAGCATGGATTGTGCGAGATGAGTGCTCGATTCGATCGTGTACGCTCGTGAGAGGTCGACCAGTACGGACCTGAGCAGGTCGTTTTTGTCTTCCAGGGAAACGCCGCCAATGCGGCCCGCGGAGTTCTCGCGCTGCGCCAGCAGCCGGGCGGCCTCGGTCGAGGCGCCGTTCCTTGATAGCACGTAGACGGATGCCCCTTCGGCCCAGCCATCCGCGATCGCATCGGCATGAATCGATATGAATAGATCGGCATGCGCCTTGCTCGCGAGCTCGGTGCGCTCACGCAGGCCCACGTAATAGTCGCCCGTGCGAGTCAACACGGCGCGCATGCCCGGGCGTGCGGATACCAGCTCGGCAAGCTTCTTGGCAATGGCCAAGGTGACCGTTTTCTCGTAGGTCCCCTGCGCGCCGATGGCGCCGGGATCCACGCCCCCATGGCCGGCATCAATGGCGATCACCAGCTCCCGGGGCTGCTGGATCAACTTCATCACTGGGTCACCTGGACCCTGGGCCTTCTCCAAATCCACGACGAGACGGTTGCCGTAGGTTGTATTTGGCTCCACCAGAAAAGTATTGAGCCGAACGGGTTGGGTGAGGTCGAAGACCACGCGCAGGTCGCTGTCATTGCGCACGGCTGCACGGACCTCCGCCAGTACGCCGACGAGCTCGGTGGCTTCCAATAGCCCGTGGGTGAGCGCCGCGGACTGAATATCGAGCACGGCGCGGCTGGGATTGCTGAGGGTGAACACGCGATAGTCGACTGCCCGCGTGAGGTCGAGAACCACCCGCGTATGCTCCGGACCAGACCAGGTTCGGATTCGCTTGATAACTGCCTGTCGACTCAGTGCCCCCGTACAGGCGCAGCACAGCAGAATGAATACCAGCCAACGCTTCATATCCGGCCTTGTTATTATGCCGCGACGTTTCCTATTAGCTAGCCATAACCGGCCGCTGTTTGCAAGTCGGTTTTTCCTTATTTGCCTATAGATAGACGAAACACTTTGCGTTTGTTCTCAGTTATCTGGCAGCCGCGAGAGCAGTGTCGATCCGATCGGCGTGTGGGCCGCCAATTGCGCAAGTCGATGGGTCTCGACAACGCTCAGCGCGATGATCAGATCGGCCGTTGGCAGCAGGCTCGCGCCCCGTTCAGGCCATTCCACCAGCAGCACGGCGGGAGCGTCGAGCAAGTCCCGCAAGCCGATGTATTCAAGCTCCTCGGGGTCCGAGAGACGATAAAGATCGAGATGATAGAGGCGGCGATCGGCTATTTGATAGTTCTCGATCAAGGTATAGGTCGGGCTGCGCACGGGCCCGATATGGCCTAATGCACGCAGCAGGCCCCGGACGAGGGTCGTTTTACCGGCGCCGAGTGGACCACTAAGGTCGATGCGGCAGCTCACCGGCAGGGCCGTCGCAAGCTGAGCACCGAGCGCCGTCGTGGCCTGTGGGCCGCGCAGCCAGAGCTTGCGCGTCATTGCAGATTGGCGAGCCCGCGCAAATGCTCGAGCAAATCCGTGGCGAGCAGACCCCGCTCCCCATCCGCCGCCGCCCGATCGGCGGCGAGGGCATGTAGCCAGACACCACTCACCGCCGCCGTCTCGGGATCGAGCCCTTGGGCGAGCAGGGCGCCGATGATACCGCTCAATAGGTCGCCCATGCCGCCGCTTGCCATTCCCGGATTACCGCGATCGCAAAGCCATGTCAGAGCCGCGCCGCGGATCAAGCTGCCCGCCCCCTTGAGAGCGATGACGCCGCCCAGCCGGGATTGCAGCGCCGTGGCTACCGCAAACCGATCGGCTTGCACTTCGGCGGCAGAGCAGCCGAGCAAGCGACCCGCCTCACCGGGATGGGGTGTCAGAACCCAGCCATCGCGCCGCCGGGGTGTCTGCGCCAGTAGATTGAGACCATCGGCATCGATCAGCAGCGGGCCGTCGAATGCAGTGCAGCGCTCGAACAGTCCTCGGCTCCAATCGCTGTTTCCCAATCCAGGGCCCAGCACCACGGCGCTCGCGCGGGCGAGCAGGGGCTCCAATTCTTCCGGTCCTGCCACGCCGCGGCACATCACCTCCGGGCGCGCGGCAAGAATTGGCAGCACGTGCTCCGGGCGGGTCGCCGCGGTGACAAGCCCAGCGCCCAATCGGGCGGCGGCCTCCGCCGCCAGGCGCACCGCACCCCCCATGCCTCGGTCCCCACCGACGACCAGAACATGTCCGAAATGGCCTTTATGCGCGGTGCGCCGCCTCGGCACAAACCACGGGTTGACGTCTGCGGCGGTGATCCTAACCGCGGAGGGCTTGATATTACTTGCAACCGCGGCCGGCACGTCCAAAGCGCTGAACGTCACCTCACCGGTGAAATCAGGCGCATCGGCGGTGAACAAACCCTGCTTGAGCACAATGAAAGTCGGCGTTGCCTCTGCGTGCACTGCCACACCCATGACTTGCCCGGTATCGCCGTGGATACCGGAAGGAATGTCGATGGCGAGCACCGGCAGGCCTGTTGCGTTGATCGCATCGATCGCCTCGGCAAATCGCCCCTGCACCGGACGATCCAAGCCGGTGCCGAGCAAGGCATCGACGATGACCTCCGCATCATCGAGCGCCTGCGCCCGAAAAGGCTCGCCCTTCCCGAGCTCGAGGTAGGCCTTGGCGGCCGTGCCCGCGGCGCCCTGCAGGCGCTGCGGCTCGACTAACGCCAGTACGCGTACATCCAGGCCGTCGCGCCTGGCAAAGCGGGCCACTACATAGCCGTCACCGGCGTTATTACCGCCGCCGCAGACGATACAGATGCGCCGCGCCTCGGGCCAACGCCGGCGCAGCACCCGGTACGCCGCGCGCCCGGCGCGCTCCATGAGCGCAGCGGCCGGGATGCCGTGTACCGCGCTCGCAAGCCGATCCAGCTCTTGGCTTTGCTCGGTTCGATAAAGCTCGCGCGGTAGTTCGTTCATGAGTGGCATTATAGTCACCTAATTCCCAAGGCCCGCCAGTGCGCGGGGGTGTTGCTGATATTTGTCGAAGCATTGTGGGCCTGGGGCAGTGAGCTCTGACAGGGCACGCCGTGAATACTTCCCTGTAGGCTCGACGGCGGCTTCCATGCCGCCGACGGCCCTGCCAGAGCCCACCGCCGCGGGTTTCGGCATCGCCACACGCGCTATAGCCGCTCAGGGATCAGTACGATAAGACAATGAACAACGCGCCGCAGGATCTCGATCTGCACGCCCTGGCCGGCGACATCAAGCGCTGGGGCCAGGAGCTTGGCTTCGACCGGGTGGGCATCGCCAAGCCCAACCTGGGCGTAGACGAGGCGCACCTGCTGCAGTGGCTGCGCCGCGGTTTCCAGGGTGATATGAGCTACATGGGCCGGCACGGGGTCAAGCGGGCGCGCCCAAATCGCCTGCTGGCGGGCACCGTGCGGGTGATCTGCGTGCGCATGAATTATCGACCGCCTGGGCTCGAGCCCGATGTGCGGATCCTGCGGGATGGCAGCCGTGCATTCGTCGCCCGCTATGCCTTGGGAGGCGATTATCACAAGCTCATGCGCCGGCGGCTGCAGCAGCTTGCCCGGCGCATCGAGGCTGTTGCCGGAGCCTTCGGCTATCGAGCGTTCGTCGACAGCGCCCCGGTGCTGGAGAAGGCGCTGGCACGCGATGCGGGTCTTGGCTGGATCGGCAAGCATACGCTGTTGCTGAGCCGGGATTCTGGCTCCTATTTTTTCCTCGGCGAGCTTTTCACCGACTTGCCACTGCCGGAAAGCACACCGGGTAGCGAGCACTGCGGCAGTTGCCGGGCGTGCCTCGATGTCTGTCCGACCCAGGCGATTGTCGGGCCTTACCAGCTCGATGCCCGCCGCTGCATTTCCTATCTCACGATCGAGCACCAGGGTAGCATTCCAGAGCCTTTGCGGCCCCTGATCGGCAACCGGGTGTTCGGCTGCGATGACTGCCAAGCGGTCTGCCCATGGAATAAATTCGCCCGACCTACGGATGAGGCCGCCTTTCGGCCCCGGCATGGCCTCGATACCGCTGATCTCGTTACGCTCATGCGCTGGGATGAGGCGGAGTTTTTGGAGCGTACCGCGGGCTCGGCGATTCGCCGATTGGGCCATGTGCGTTGGCTGCGCAATCTGGCGGTCGCGTTGGGGAATTCACCGCGTGACGATGCAGTGATCGGCATCCTGCGCGCGCGTGCGCAACACCCCTCGGCGTTAGTGCGCGAGCATGTCGCCTGGGCCCTTGCCCGGCATGCCGGCAAATCATAAGCGCCGAATGCGGTTGGCATGCCATCCGCGCTATAAGCAATATAGACGGCCTATTCTTCGACGGCATGCCACCCTCCCATGAAACAAACCGTAAAGAATTGTATTTACTATGATTATTGTGAGCGATTGTCACGATGCGATTAAGCCTCGGTTGTTTCCTGCGCGAGAGCGGCGCCCCGGCGGGCGAAGGCTCTCAGCCGAGTCGCTAACGGTTACATTGCTACATCGCGCGACATGTGCTACGCGAGGGGCTATGGCTAAGACTATTAACCAACGAGAATTGCGCAATGCTTCTGCGCAGGTGCTGCGCGAAGTCCAAGCGGGGCAGAGCATCGTGGTGACTCGTAACGGGGTGCCTGTTGCCGAGCTGCGGCCGATCCAGCCGCGCCGCTTCGCGCCGCGGGCGACCCTTGCAGAAGCCGCGGCCCGTATGGCGCGTATCGATGTCCGGCGTCTCCGCGCCGATGTAGATTCGGTCGTGGACCAGTCTGTAGATGGCTGAGATAGGCCGGGGACTGACAGAAAGGCGGGGCACTTCTCCACGCCGAAGCCATCGATGATGATGCGGCCTTCGGATCAGTTATCGAGCTCACGAGGTCGGATCGGCATCCGATTGGTGCCTCCCGCCCTGTGATTGCAGGTCGCCCATCGCTTCGATCTCCGCCTCAAGCAAGACTGCCTCCGTCCATGGGCAGCGCGAGGGAAACCTCTCGGCAGGCAGGCCGGTTTCCTTCGCCGCCTGTCTACGCGCCTGCAGGTAGGCCTCGGGGACGAGCACGGCGATCTCGCCCGCCAGACTCGGGCTGTCGGCGAGGATATCGCTAATCGCATCGCGTGCGTTGCCGATTGAGCCGAGCCAGCCGCGACTTCGCATTTCCGGCTGCGTCGCCCACTTGAGCAGGTGGATAAGAATCACGCGCAGGTGACTCTTTATGGCCCGCCGGTCGCGTTTGCCCATGTCCTCCAGCTCTTCGGCAAGTGCGTCGCGGTCAATCAGCTCCCACCGGCCAGAGCGCAATGCGCGCACAGTGTGTTGCAGCCAGGCGTGGAAGTCTCGCTCGTAGAGCGAGGTGCGGGGCTTTGACCTATGCACTTTCGACGTCCATCGCTGATAAGTAACCACCTGAGTCTAACAAAATGTCACTGGCAGAGCCGGATGTCTTGGCTCCGAATTTAAGCGGACGCGATCTAGGTGCTTCTCATCCGTAACGGCCTGCAGTGCACGCACGTCAGCGGTTTCGCGGAGGAGGCGGTCTTGTATCGGGCGCAGGTGGCGATCGGGAGCTCGCGCCATCGCCTACTACTCGTCGGCCTCGGCTCCGAAGTAATCGTGGGGCGTGACCTGCTAGACCAACTGGACGTGAAGCTCGACGGCCCGAATCACATCCTCAGGGTTGGTGGCACGATTTTTTGACGATGGGGCTTACATGTTCACAAAAATTAGAGCTCGATGTTGTCGATCAGCCGAGTATTACCAAGCCAGACCGCCGCAAGCACCACCAGCTCGGTATCTCCCGGGTGCGGCTCGATGAGATCTGCACCGCGGCGAATCTCGACATAGTCCGGGCGCATGCCCGCTTGCTCCAGCGCCCCCCGGCCCCGAGTCTCCAGCAGAGCGAAATTCGACTCGCCGGCGCGCAGCGCATCCGCCAGCGCGGTCAGCGTGCGGTAGAGCTCGGGTGCCAAGGCGCGCTGCGAAGGCGTCAAATAAGCATTGCGGGAACTGTAGGCGAGGCCGTCCGGCTCTCGCACGGTCGGCACCCCGATCACTTGGACCGGCAGAGCGAGATCCGCCACCATAGCCCGGATCACCAGCAACTGTTGGTAGTCTTTACGGCCGAACACCGCCACATCCGGTTGGACGATGTTAAGCAGCTTGGCAACGACGGTCGCAACGCCAGTGAAATGTCCGGGACGAAAGGCGCCGCAGAGAATCCCGGAGAGCGCCGGAACGTCAACACGGGTGTGCCCGTCGATACCCGCCGGATAGATCTCCAACGCCGATGGCGCGAACACGGTGTCCACCGCAAGCGCCTCAAGCCGCGCGCAATCCGCTTGCAGGCTGCGTGGGTAGGCCGCGTAATCCTCGTCCGGGCCGAACTGGGTAGGATTGACGAATAGGCTCGCCACTACCCGTTCACCTTGCTCGCGCGCCGCTTTCACCAGCGCCAGGTGGCCTTCGTGCAAATTGCCCATGGTTGGCACGAAGCTGACGGTGAGCTGCTGCGCTCGCCAGCACCGAACCTGCTGCCGCAGTTCGGCGATTCGCTGCACGATCTGCACCCCTCGTCCCCTACAAGCAATGTTCCTCGGCCGGGAAACGGCGCGCCTTGACTGCGGTCACGTACGCCTGCACCGCGGCCTGAATGTTCTCAGCACCGGCCATGAAGTTCTTGGCGAACCTCGGTGGTCGTCCCGGCGTAATACCGAGCAGGTCCTGGAGCACCAAGATCTGGCCATCACAGCCCGGTCCCGCGCCGATGCCGATAACAGGGATGCGCAACTCATGCGCCAAGCGCTCCCCGAGCGCGGCGGGTATGCATTCCACCAACAGCAAATCCGCACCCGCCGCCTCCAGGGCATACGCATCATCGATCATGGCGTTGGCGCTCGCCGGGTCACGGCCCGTGACCTTATAGCCGCCGAGCTTGTGGATGCGCTGCGGCAGCAAGCCCAGATGCGCACAGACTGGGACACCAGCCCGAGCAAGGGCCGTCACGATACTGACCTGATCGGCCGTTCCTTCGAGCTTAACCATGCGGGCGCCGCCCTCCTGCATGAGCCGGCCGGCGTTGCGAAGCGCGGTGGCTTCATCGACATAGCTCAGAAACGGCATGTCGGCCATAATCAGCGAGCGCTTGCGCCCTGCAGCCACACAGCGGGTGTGATAGACGATGTCCTCGACCCTTACCGGTAGCGTCGTCTCCTGACCCTGTATGACCATGCCGAGCGTATCGCCGATCAGGATCACATCGACGCCGGCTTCCTCTAGCACGCGGGCAAGGCTGTAGTCGTAGGCCGTGAGGCAGACAATTACCTCGCCATCGGCTTTCATCCGCAGCAGGCGTGAGACGTTTACCCGCGGCGCCGCGCGGCTACGCAGCTTCTCGACATCCATGACGCATGCCTCCTAGCTGGGAAAACGCTACTGTACAGCCTCAGTGGCGCCGGGTTGAAGCCGCGCCGGCGACCTAAAGCGTGCGTTGAGAGGCCGGAGTCAGCGGATCCGAACGAGGGTGCCGCTATCTACCCCGGCGAGCATCTGCTCAATGCTCCCGTAACCAGGCACATGGAGCTCGGGCGCAAGCTCGGCGAGCGGGCAGAGCACGAAGGCTCGCTTGGCAATACCAGGATGCGGCACCGTGAGCCCCGGCAGCTTCAAGCGCCGAGCTCCCCAGAGCAGTATGTCGAGATCCAACGCGCGCGGCCCCCAACGCAGGCGCTTACGGCTGCGGCCCTGGCGCGCTTCAATTCGCTGCAACGCCGCGAGCAGCACGCGCGGCGTGAGTTGGGTGCGCAGCTCGGCGACCGCATTGACGAAATCGGGCTGCCATGCGGGACCCATTGGGGGGGTTCGATACAGTGAGGATTGCGCCTGCAAGCGGGTAAAGGGTAGCCAGACCAGCGTATGCAAGGCTTGCCGGACCTGCATGACCGGATTGGCGAGATTGCTGCCCACGCCGATGAAGACGCGCGCCGGCATCCTTGCGGCCATCAGGCGGTATCGTTACGCTTGCGCCGATGCCTCCGCCTGCCGGATCGCCGACGGCTGCCGGTCATTTCCACGCGCTGCGCCACCGCTGAGAGCTGCAGCTCTTTCCACCAGTGCGCTAGCTCCGCCTCCGCCTCCCCGGCCTCGGCGCGCAACAGCATGAAATCATAGGCCGCACGAAATCGTGGATGGCTCAGCAATCGCAGCGCCCGTTTACCCGTGCGCCGTTCAAAACGAGGCTGCAGCGACCATATCTCGCGCATCGGAATTGAAAATCGCTTGGGGATAGTCACGGTGCGCAGCTGCCGTTCCAGCACTTCGCCCGCGGTCTCATGAATCACCTGAATGGGCTCCGCGGTATTCTGCCCCAGGTTGGCTAGCCGCCGTGAGATCGGTGGCCAAAGCAGCGCCGCGAACAAGAAGGCTGGTGTCACGGGTTTGCCCTCGGCAATTCGACCATCGGTATTGGCCAACGCCCGCGACAGGAACGTGAGCGCACTACCGAGCTCATCTTGCGCCAGCACCTCTTCGGTATCCGGGAACAGGCAACCAAAGAGTCCGTAGTGACGCAGGCACTCGAAGACCTGCAGGCCCATACCGGTGAGAAAGAGCTTGAGCACCTCTTCGAACAACCGTGCCGCGGGAATATGACTCAAGAGGTGCGCCATGCGCGGAATGGGCCCGGCCGTCTCCGCGTGCATACGGAAGCCGAGCTTCACCGCGAAACGTGCTGCCCGCAGCATCCGCACCGGATCCTCACGGTAGCGCACCTCGGCGTCGCCGATCAGCCGTAGCACACCGTGTTGCAGATCGGCCATGCCGCCTACGTAGTCCACCAGAGTAAAATCGCCGATCCGGTAGTAGAGGGCGTTTACCGTGAAGTCGCGGCGCCGCGCGTCCTCGTCGATGCTGCCAAAGACATTGTCACTCAGGAGCCGCCCGTCCTGCAGCACTCGGGCATTGTCACCCGCCTCCCCGTCGGCCTCGTGCAGGGCTCGAAAAGTGGCCACTTCGATGATCTCGCAGCCGAAATACACGTGTGCCAAGCGAAACCGGCGGCCGATGAGGCGGCAGTTGCGAAACAGCCGCTTGACCTCCTCGGGCCTCGCGTCGGTGGCCACATCGAAGTCCTTCGGCTCGCGCCCAAGGGAGAGGTCGCGGACTCCACCGCCAACCAGATAGGCGGCATAGCCAGCATTGTTCAACCGATACAGCACCTTGAGTGCGTTTGGGCTGATGTTGGCGCGTGAAATGCCATGCCCGGATCTGGGGATGATGTTAGGCTCGGGGTGAATGGTAGCAAGCTCCGTCACGTGCTCCAGCGTACTCTCACAACTTGTCCGCTCGCAAGGTGGGCGTATAATACCCACCTTTCCGGCGAGCCGCGGGCTTAGCTCGAGAACGATGCCGCGTGGGTATCGCCAGGTTAAATCACGCTCCCATCGTCTAGTGGTTGAGGACGCCGCCCTCTCAAGGCGGAAACCGGGGTTCAAATCCCCGTGGGAGCGCCACTGCTAAGTTACTGTCGCCGCTGCGTTTCTACCGGCTCAGAGAACTAAGACATTTTCATACAACTCACAGTTCGGCGCTATCGCAGCGCAGCGCCACCGCCGCGAAAAGGCGACCTCCTATTAGGGGGCTTGGAAATCGTTGGCAGGTTGCGGAGCGGCTAGATCAGCAGTTTGACCAACATGGCGGTTGCCATCGCCAGTACGCTCAGGACCAAGCCAAGCAACAACCCGAATGCCCACCGCAACGGTTTGACATCGGCGCTAACTTGTATGATCTCGGCACTCAGACGCTGCTCGACGTCCTCTAGCTGCGCTTTTGTCGCCACCGATTCAGCTACCGCATCGCGCAGCGCTTCGGCTTGGGTATCCGCGTGCGCCTGGCTGATGCCGGCGCTTTGCAGGTGCTTACTGTATTTGATGTGTCCAACATACCCGCAACGATAACACGGCGCCGCCTGAGCGGACCGTGAGTGATCCGCACCCGCCTGATGGGAATATTCTGGTCAGAACCTCATTCCAGGCCCAGACCCGAGCTCGATATCGCCGTGACGAGGGCCGCGATCAGACATGAGCAAATCTATCGGGATCCGCTAGACTCGGAACGTGACTTTGGTACGGATAGGCGGATAGCTGCATGGAGGCCGAGGCAATCGACGCGGAAACGCACTTCTCCACTTTAGATGCGCTGGTCGATGCCTTAGACGAGCAGGGGCAGGGGATGCTGGTGCAGGCCTGGACACGCGAGGGGCCACAGGAGTGGCCCTACCGCGCGATCGCCACCTACGTACGAAACCTCGCTCACGGCTTGCGCGAGCGTATCGAGCCCGGCGAGCCGGTCGCGCTGTTAGCGGCGAACCGGCCCGAATGGATCATCGCCGCTCTGGCCATTCTGCGTGCTGGCGGCGTGGTCATGCCGCTCGACGTGCAGCTCGATCAGGAGACTCTGGGCCATGTGCTTGGCGACAGCCAAGCGCGCTGGGTATTTGCCGATGCACCGCGCGCGCGGCGCGTGCGGGAAGTCCGCGAGGGTATCGCCGTCGCGTTGTTGGATAACGATGCCGGCGCGCATGGCTGGCGCACGCTTACCGCGGGCGGAACCGGCGCGCTGCCTCGCGCGGAGCCTGAGGCGAGCGCCGCACTGTTTTATACCTCCGGAACCACCGGACCGCCCAAAGGCGTGCCGCTCAGCCACGCCAATATCGCGGCACAACTCAACGCTGTGCGCAAGGCGCGGGTAGTGGGCGGCGGCGATCGCGTTCTGCTGCCGCTGCCCCTGCATCATGCCTATCCGTTCGTGATCGGCTTGCTGGTGCCGATCTCGCTCGGTCTGACGGTGATATTCCCCCAGGCCCTGACTGGCCCGCAGGTGGTGCGAGCGGTACGCGACGGCCGCGCTAGCGTCATCATCGGCGTGCCTCGGCTCTACGCCGCCCTCTCAGGCGCTATCGCCGCGCGCGCCGCGGGCTCCGGGCGTATTGCCGGCGCGGCATTTCGCGGCGGCTTGACGATCAGCCGCTTTGCCCGCGAAAGGCTGCGGCTGCGTCTCGGTAAATGGCTGCTTTTTCCCCTGCACCGGGAGATGGGCACGCAGCTACGCGTGCTCGCCTCCGGGGGCTCGACCCTGGACGCGGAGCTGGCCTGGACCTTGGAGGCTCTGGGCTGGCAAGTAGGCACGGGCTACGGTCTTACCGAGACCTCGCCGCTACTGAGCTTGGACCCCCCGGACCGGCCGCGCATCGGGAGCGTCGGCCGCCCGATGACGGGCGTCGAGCTGCGCCTCGACCCGGAGCCGGTGCCGGATGAGCGGGCGCGAGCCGGTGAGGGCGAGATTCTGGCCCGGGGCCCGAACGTCTTCTCCGGCTATCGCGGCCTTCCGGAGAAAACCCGCGCGGCATTTACCGCGGATGGCTGGTATCGCACCGGCGATTTGGGTTATCGGGATACCGCAGGCTATCTTTATGTCACTGGCCGGGCCTCAACCTTGATCGTCACCGAAGGCGGCGAGAACGTGCAGCCCGACGTGCTGGAGGAGCGCTACGCGCGGCACCCCGCCATCCGGGAGCTCGGCGTGCTGCAGCGTGAGGGCGCGCTGGTGGGGCTGGCGGTGCCGAGTCGCGAGGCCGCGGGCGAGGATGCCGAGGCGCGGGTGCGGGAGGCCGCCGACGAGGTGGGTCGCGAGCTGCCCTCCTACGAGCGCCTAGCGCACGTGGCAGTCACGCGCAAACCGCTGCCGTGCACCCGGCTGGGTAAGCTCCGACGCCATGTGCTGGAGGAGCGCTACGATCGCGCCCGCGAGGGTGCGGAGAAGATCCAGAGCGAGCCGCTGGCTCCGGAGGAGATGTCGGCGGACGATCGCAGCCTTTTCGAAGAGCGCGCGGCGCGGCGCGCCTGGGAGTATCTGGCGCAACGCTACCCGAAGCGCGGCCTCAGCCCTGACACCAGCCTGCGGCTTGATCTGCACGTGGACTCGATGGAGTGGCTCAATCTCACCATGGAGCTAGGCCGGCGTGCCGGAATGGAGCTGGACGAGGCAGCGATCGCACGTGTCGAGTCGGTGCGCGACCTACTGCGCGAGCTAATAGACGCGGCCGACTCCGGCGCGGATGGCCCGGCGGCGGCGCTGGAGGAGCCCGAAGCCGCTCTGAACGTGCGCCAGCGGCGCTGGATAAAGCCAGCCGGCGCCACCTTGCGCCTCATGAGCCGCGTGCTGCACGGCTTGAACCGCGGCGTGATGCGCGGTGTGTTTTGCGTGCGCGCCGATGGCCTCGAGCACTTGCCCGCCGAGGGCCCAATCATGCTCGCGTGCAGTCACGCGAGCTACCTGGATCCCTTCGCCGTGGCCACAGCCCTGCCGCGCTGGCGACTGCGCACCACGTACTGGGTCGGCTGGACGGGCGTGGTTTTCACCGGGCCGCTCACCCGTCTGTTCAGCCGCCTTGCGCATGTTGTTCCCATCGATCCTGAGCACGGCGCCCGCTCCGGCCTGGCGTTTTCCGCCGCGATCCTGAAGCGCCGGAACAGCCTGATCCTGTTCCCGGAGGGCAGGCGCTCGCCGGACGGGCGGCTTCAGGCTTTCCGCCCCGGCATTGGAGTGCTGCTCGAGCGCTATCCGGTGCCGGTGGTACTCGTGTCCATCCATGGCAGCTATCAAGCCATGCCGCCGGATCGGCGTCTGCCGCGCCCGCACCCCATCGGGCTGCGCTTTGGCAAACCGCTCGACCCGCGCGAGCTCGCGGGGAAAGGTGCTGGCGAGACCGACGCCGAGCGCATCGTCGACGCGCTGCAGACGCATATGCGTTTGTTACACGGGCAGGACGGATGAAGCAGCCGCGGCAGCCGCCGCCGCCGCCGCTTCTCCTCATCAAGGCCCGGAGCTTCCGCAGCTATCCTGAAGTACAAAGGAGGTCAGTGAGTATCGACTGGCCGGCTGTCGCGCGGCGCCCATGCCGTTTTCGTCGAACCCATGAAGTTTATCCGGGGGCTCGAATCCCAAGCAAGCAACGGAAGTAGGCAGCCCCTTTCTTGGTTGAGTGACGGAGAGGGGGGGATTCGAACCCCCGGAGCCCGTAGGCTCGCCCGATTTCAAGTCGGGTGCTTTCGTCCACTCAGCCACCTCTCCCAAGCAGTGCTGCGAAGCCATGGACCTTGCGCCGAAGGCAGCGCAATACTCTTGCGGCCATGCGGTTGCTCATTTTCGTTAGCAGCCCCCGGAATTACAAGGCGCTAAACTGGGCCCCATCGCCAAGCCCCCATTCTTACCGGCTAGTCCACCCTTCTTGCTGTAACTGGGTCTGGCGCGTTAGAGGAGCCGAGATCGACTGGAGCCAGACTTGTATGTAATGGAAAAAGTTATCCGTCGTCGGCGCGCTCCGCGACCGTCGCGGGATACTCGCATGCGTGCTGTTTGCCCCTCTCATGCGCGCCATTATCCAAGTAGTCATGGGCCAGGGTCGCGTCTTCGTCGCTTGGCCAGCCGAGTCTCGGCGCCAGTGCCGATAAGGCGACTGTGACGAGCAGGTTCAGGATCAGGGCGTAAAAAGCCGCATAGGCAGAGAGCTCGAAGCCCCCGACTAGTAATGGGAAGATGGCGCTAAAATGCTGGCTTGCGACCATCCAGGTTCCCCCGATCATGCCCACTAGCCAGCCGGCGATCAGCGCACGAGAGTGCAGCTTGCGCGTGTACAGACCCAGTACCAGCGCCGGCAGGGTCTGGATGATCCAGACACCGCCTAGCAATTGCAGCTCGATCGCGAACTTGTAAGGCAGCACCAGGACGAACAAGAGCGCGCCGAGCTTCACCATCAGCGAAGCCACCTTGGCGATCCGCGCTTCGTCGCGCGTGTCGCAGTCAGGGCGTAGGTACTCACGATACAGATTGCGCGCGAACAAGTTGGCGGCCGCGATCGACATGATGGCCGCGGGAACGAGCGCGCCGATGGCGATGGCGGCCATGGCAACGCCTACGAACCAGTCGGGAAACCAGCGCAGAAAGAGCGCCGGCACGGCGAAATTAGCGCCAAAGCGCTCAAATCCGCTGGCATATGCGGGGTCGTTCGCTACCCCGGAAGCCAGCGCCATGTAACCGAGCAGCGCAATGAGGCCGAGCACCAGCGAATAAGCCGGCAGCAGGGCCATGTTGCGTTTCAGGGTGCGCGTGCCGTTGGTGCTGAGAATACCGGTGAGCGCATGCGGGTAGAGGAACAATGCCAGCGCCGAACCGAGCGCCAGCGTGATATATGGCGCCACCTGCTGCGGCTGCAGCAAGAGCTTGCCCGCGGGGACCGCGGCGAAAACTTGCGCATAACCGCCGAGCTTGGCGGGAATGACCACTACCGCCGCAATCACGGTGATGTAAATCAGTATGTCCTTCACCACGGCTATAAGTGCCGGTGCGCGTAATCCGCTGTGGTAGGTGTAAGCGGCCAGTATGGCGAAAGCTACGATGAGCGGCAGGTCGCCCCACCAGCCTTCACCGCCGACGCCGAGCGCCCCGATTGCGACTTCAATACCAACCAACTGCAAGGCAATGTAGGGCATGGTCGCGAGCACGCCGGTCAAGGCCACTACGGATGCGAGCGTGGGACTGCCAAAGCGCGCGCGCACGAAGTCGCTGCCGGTGACAAAGCCGTGCCGTCGCGACACCAGCCAAAACCGCGGAAACACCACGAACACAAATGGATAGACAATCAGGGTATAGGGCAGCGCGAAAAAACCCAGGGCGCCAACGCCGAATACCAGTGCAGGCACGGCGATGAGTGTGTAGGCGGTATAAAGATCGCCGCCCAACAAAAACCAGCTTATGACCGTGCCGAAGCTCCGTCCGGCAAGCCCCCATTCATCCAGATGCGCAAGGTCTGCCGCGCGCCAGCGCGAGGCCACGAAACCGAGCACGGTCACGAGGCCAAACAAGGCCAGGAACACCCACAGGGCTACCGTCATGGCCGCGGCCTCAAACGCCCGACCGGTAGGCCAGACCGGTGATCAGCGCGGCGACGACCACCAATAGCAACTGAAACCAATAAAAGAACGGAACGCCCGCGAGCAGGGGCTCGACACGGTTGTACAAAGGCACCGACAAGGCCAAGATCACGACTCCAAGCAGCGCCGCATACCAGACAAAGCGCTTCGCCCCCAACTTTGCACGCATTCTGCCGGACTCCCCAATCCAGACCAAGACAGGCGCAGGGATTATGCCCTAGCCCAGCGCGCCTGTCAGCCGCCCTGACCCTTACGCACAAGTTTGCTGACATCAGGGCGGGCCGCGGTTGGCGGACAGGGCGCGCTCGAGCTTACGGCCACTCCCGGGACGCTCCATTCTTGCCTTCCACCTCAGTCCTCTCTATTCGCGGTTTACTCTCGGGGACATCCGGCTCATGCGGGGGATCCGCAAAATCGAGCTCGAGCTGCACCGGCTCGCTGCGTGGGTCCAAAGTGGTAGCGTAAGGCGTGTTGCGGGGAACTGAGCGGTAGCGTACAGCCGCTTCGGGCTTGATGGGCTCGCCTACCCAGGTGCAAACAGCGGCGTAGCCCGACAGCCAAAGTGCAGCCCCCGCGATAGTCCAGAACAACCCTAAAGGCCCTACAGCCGCCATCGTTTGGGCGGCGAGCAGCGGGCCGAGGATTAGCCCGATACCGTACATGAGCAGCAGTGCGGCACTCGCGCCCAGCACCTCGGTTGGCTCCAGCAGATCATTGGCGAGCGCCGCACAGATGGAATAGAGGCTGAACGCCAAGCCGCCCCATAGGAGCGATAAGGCGATCACGAGGTATTCGCTGTGCCCAGCCGCATACACGATACCGATGCTGCATAGGCTCGCGGCGAATGCAACTACCGCGATCACCAAGCGCCGGTTATACAGATCCGAGAGTTGGCCCAAAGGCCACTGGAGCAAAAAGCCGCCGATTATGGTGCAGCCCATTAGCGCGGCGATGGAGCTCTGCGCGAAGCCTATGTCCTTGGCGAACACCGGCGCCATGCCCAGAAAGGAGCCGTTGATGACCCCCGTTGCGCCCGCGCCCACCACGCCCAGCGGAGATACGCTGTAGAGCTCGCGCAAGCGCAGGGCTCTGAGCGTGATGATCTCGGGTGAGATCGTGCGCATGAGCGTAATCGGCACCAACGACAGCGCGCTTAGCATCGCCGCGAGGCTAAAGAGCTCAAAGCCAGCGGGTGAACCCGTCAGTAGCAGGAATTGGCCGCTGCCGAGTCCAACATACGTTACGGCTCCGTAGACGCCTAGAATGCGCCCGCGAAACGGTTGCGGAGTGCAGCTATTGAGCCAGCTTTCCACGACCATGAACAGGCCGGCCATGCTAAAGCCATAAAAAATGCGCTCGATGCCCCACAGCCAGGGATTGATCAGCAGCGGGTGTGCCAATGTGGAGCTCGCGGCAATGGCACAGAACGCGGCGAAGCTACGGATATGGCCTACCTCACCGATCAGGGGCCCGCACACGCGGGTAGCCACGATGAAACCCAGGGAGTAACAGGCGGCGATCAGGCCGATGGCTTGCGTCGGAAACGCCTCTATGGTCATGCGTACGCCAAGCAAGGTTCCGAGCAGGCCGCTGCCGATGAGCACCAATCCCAGCGAGATAAATAGCGCAACGAATCCTGAAATCGCGTAGCGAGTCGTCATACAGTGCCGATGGCGTCGATCCGATCCGGACTCGGCAGCCTGCGTGAAAACCCCGGCGCAGCGCAAGAGAACGAATGCATCGGCGGCTCCCAATCCGGTGCCGCTGATCGTTTGTGCTGACTTAATCGGCGGACAGGTGCCGCTGGAACGCCATTGTACAATCAGACCGATTGCCGTTCTCAATTTTAATTAAAATATCAATACATTACTTTTTAGTTTAGGCCATCGGTCGGGATGCAAATCCTTGACAGCATCTGATTTTATGCTTATAATACGCAGACATCCCGTTGCAGAATTCCTATCGATTTCAGTCTGTTTTTAGATTATTGCGTTGCAGAACCCAAGAATTTTATTGTATTGCAAGCCAGCTCGTCTGTGGCAGTTGACGCCAGCAGCGGGCGTTCTTTTGCGTATGGCAATGTATCTTCGTGATAGAAGATTTATAACCTTCCGGGAAAACTTTTTTTGGTCGTAATAGAGCGAACATTGAAACGAGTGCCCCAGGCCGGTTGGGTAGACGGGTGCGCGCACGGCCGTGAGTTGTGGAGACAGTCGTGGCTCGCGGCAAGCTAGACGAGAAGGACGCTATTGTAATTCGCCAGCCTGATGTCGATGACGGCGGTGGTATATGGCGTGTAGTCAGGGAAGCCAGCGCGCTCGACCCCAACTCGAGCTACCTGTACTTACTGTTAGCGAAGGATTTCTCCGACACCTGCGTAGTCGCGGAATGCGACGGCGAAATTGTCGGCTTCGTTACCGGCTATCGCCCGCCGAGACGGCACGAGGTAGTTTTTCTCTGGCAGGTCGGGCTCTTGCCGAGCATGCAGGGGCGCGGTCTAGGCAAGCGGCTCGTGCTCGGCTTTCTGGGCAGCCCCGGTGCCCGGGGCGCCACAGTGCTCGAAACGACCGTCGCACCCTCGAACACCGCATCGCGTGCGCTCTTCTTAGCCATTGCCCGACAACTTGGCGCGCAGTGCCATGTCAGCCCTTGCTTCAGTGCCCATATGTTTCCCGAGGGCGGGCATGAGGATGAGGAGCTATACTGCATAGGACCGTTGCCCCAAACCGCAAACGTACGCTGACTATACGCACTTGCACCAGCAGCACGTGCCGAGCTCGGTAGCCGTGCACGTGAACTTGCTCAGCAACAGACCACCAGGAGGCACGCTCAATGGAGCTAATGGAAGCTATTGAACGCTACGAGTCCGAGGTACGCAGCTACGTCCGCAGCTTTCCGACGGTGTTCGAGAAGGCCCAGGGGTCTTATCTATACGACATTAATGGCAAGGCCTATCTCGATTTCTTCGCTGGAGCCAGTGTGCTCA
Organism: Nitrococcus sp.; assembly: GCA_030452265.1. GTDB lineage: Bacteria > Pseudomonadota > Gammaproteobacteria > Nitrococcales > Nitrococcaceae > Nitrococcus. Next base: position 3,327 of record JAKDMQ010000009.1, on the reverse strand, counting down.
ACTACGGGCATAATCACCCCGAGCTAAAAAAGGCATTGATTGACTATTTGGCCGGCGACAACATCACCCACAGCCTCGATATGGCGAGTCGGGCGCGAGCGGAGTTTCTCATAACCTTTCACGAGAAGATACTCGAGCCGCGCGGCCTGAGTCACCGTGTCCAATTCCCAGGCCCCACGGGCACGAACGCAGTTGAAAGTGCATTAAAGGTTGCCCGCAAGACAAAGGGTCGGGAGAAGATTATCGCTTTCACAAATGCCTTCCATGGTATGACTTTGGGGTCGCTTTCAGTCACCGGCAATGCCTTTAAGCGTGCGGGCGCCGGTCTGCCGTTGACCCACAGCGATCCGATGCCATTCGATGGTTACCTAGGCGAGGGATTCAACACCATCGACTATCTCGAGCGCGTGCTCGATGACACCGGTAGCGGCGTCGATCAACCTGCCGCGGTCATTACCGAGACCATCCAGGCCGAGGGCGGCGTCAATATTGCCTCGGCCGAGTGGCTGCGCCGTCTCCAGGCGCTTTGCCGCAAACACGACATGCTTTTGATTGTCGATGATATTCAAGCGGGTTGCGGGCGTACCGGCAAGTTTTTCAGCTTCGAAGAGGCGGGGCTCGATCCGGATTTGATTACGATCTCCAAGTCGCTGAGCGGCTATGGCTTACCGCTTGCTCTTACCTTGGTAAAGCCTGAATACGATATCTGGGAGCCGGGCGAGCACAATGGCACATTCCGCGGCCACAACCCCGCTTTCGTTACCGCCAAGCGGGCGATCGATCTCTTTTGGAGCGACGAGTCCTTCAGCCGCGAGGTGGCAGCCAAGGGATGCTATATTCGCGAGGCCCTAGAGAAGCTGGCGAGCAAGTACCCGGAGACATTGGGTAAGGTGCGTGGCCGCGGTATGCTGCAGGCGGTCGAGTTCGCACACAAAGAGCTGGCGAGCACGATCTCGGCGAAGGCCTTCACGCATGGTCTGATCATTGAAACGGCAGGCCCGGTCGATGCCGTGCTCAAGTTCCTGCCCCCGCTGACCATAGAGCAGGCGGATTTGGACAAGGGCCTGCAGATCATCGATCGTTGCGTTATCGAAGCCATGGATGAGCTAGGCGTCGGTGCGCCGCGGGCGGCCGGCCAGTGATTGCTCTGTAGGCAGCAAGCATAACCGCCCATAATTTAGCGCGCTTTGGTCGGGTTGACACGGACCAAGAACCACGTCCATGCCCCAACCTTTCACCGCCGCAGCCGGCTGCTCAACGCGGATGGGATGTGACAATTGCGCAATACGTCGTGTTTCGACCTCGGTACGGCGGCGTCATTACTGTCCGGTGGAACAGAGGACACAAGTCGCCGTTGTTGCTCCCAATCCGCAATAGCGCAATAATCCATTGCCCTGATCAGGAATCGGGTGCATTCCTTCCGACGAAACCCTACAGTGCCCGGGCAACGCGTACCTTGGAAGCTGCCGCCACGCGGTTCTCTCGGTCCGCCGCGCTGCGCATGACCCGCATGCGCAGTCCGCGCATGCACGATGGGCCAAGACAATGAAGAACAAGGCTCTCAGAGATTTTTCGATTACGGCGGAGCGCTTTCGAGCATGCCTGGACAACAGTACGTCCTAGAGGTTCACCCCAAAATCCCTGACGAGCTTGCCCGGATGGATGAGCTTGCCAACAATCTATGGTACAGCTGGGATCGGGCGACACGGGCTTTATTTGCGCCCCTCAACTACAGGCTGTGGGAATACGTCGGCCACAATCCCAAGCTTTTTTTGCGCCGCATCGACGAACAAGCTCTGCGGGCAGCGGTCAAGGACCAGGTGTACCTCGCGAACTACCGCAAGGTTCTGAGCGCGTATGATACTTATCACGAGGATAAGACTCGCCTGGGTCCGGTGGCTGAGCTCGGGGACGAGGATCTGGTGGCGTACTTTTGCGCCGAGTTCGGGCTGCATGAGAGCCTGCCTATCTACTCCGGTGGCCTTGGCATTTTAGCCGGCCACCACTGCAAGACGGCGAGCGACATGCGCGTGCCGTTCGTAGCGGTGGGGCTCATGTACAAGGCGGGCTACTTCACCCAGCGCATCGACGGCGAGGGTAACCAGGTCGCCGCCTACACCGAGCCCGATTTCAGCAACCTGCCCGTGCAACCGGCACGGGACGCCAGCGGCAAGGAGTTGTACCTCGATCTCGAGCTTGCTAACCGTCCGGTGACGGTGAAAGTCTGGGAGGTGCGCGTGGGCCACGTGGCTCTCTACCTGCTGGATACGGCAGTGGATGCGAACCCGCCCGAGGAGCGCCGGATCACCTATCAGCTCTATGGCGGGGACGGCGAAACGCGCATCAAGCAGGAGATCATCCTAGGCGAGGGGGGCGTGAGAGCGCTGCGGGCCTTAAACATCCGCCCCACCGTGTGGCACCGCAATGAAGGCCATCCAGCCTTTCTCATTCTCGAGCGCGTGCGCGAGATCGTCCAGGCGGGTAGTGATTACCACACGGCGCTCGAAGCCGTCGCGGCCAGTACCGTGTTCACCACCCACACGCCCGTGCCGGCCGGGCACGACGAGTTTGACGAGAGCCTCATCACGCTTTACTTCGAGCCGCTCGTGCGCCGGCTCGGTATCAAGGAACAAGAGCTTCTCTCGCTTGGCCGGTTCTCCGAAGAAGGCCATGGGCGCGCGTTCAACATGACCACCCTTGCCATATCGGGCTCGCGTCATCTCAGCGGCGTGAGCCGCATCCACGGCGACGTGTCCTCAAGGCTGTGCGCAAAGTCCTGGCCCCAAGTGCCTCCAGACGAGAACCCAATACGCCACGTCACCAACGGCGTGCATGTCCCGACGGTGCTCTCGCAGGACTGGTGCGAACAATTGGACCGCTTCTTCGGGACGAATTGGCCAAACCACCTCTGCGACTACGATTACTGGCAGCGCCTTCTTGATGCCCCGGACCATCTGTTCTGGAGCGTGAAGCAATCAATTAAATCGAAGATGCTGCACGCGGTGAACAAGGCGCTGGTCCAGCAGCACTTGCGCAACCAAGTGAGCGAGCCGCATCTCGATCGCATACGAAAGTTCATCGATCCGGGCGATCCGAATGTGCTTACCATCGGCTTCGCGCGGCGTTTCGCCACCTACAAACGTGCCACTCTACTGTTCAACGACCTCGCCTGGCTGCGCGAGCTGCTGGACGACCCGGAGCGCCCGGTCGTGTTCATTTTCGCGGGCAAGGCGCATCCGGCGGACAAGCCCGGGCAGGCGCATCTCAAGGCCGTTCACGAGATGACACAGAGACCCGAGTTTGTCGGGAAGATACTGCTGGTGGAGG
>JAKDMQ010000292.1 GCA_030452265.1 Nitrococcus sp. | reverse complement strand
CGGGCGAGACGCCCGCGCTCCCAGGAGAGTGCACCTCGTATCTCCGTAAATATTTATTCAGCACTTCATGAGGCTTTCCCAACGCATTCCTTAGTAGCTTCCCCGCACCCTATCCTATTGATAGACACGAAGCGAAGCGGCCGGTTCATGGGGGCGACTTGGCGCCACGCCGGCAGCGTAGCGAGATCTGGCGAACATCACCTTGCCGCGCGAGGTGCACCTCGGACAGGGGCAACAGCAGTCGTAGTCGCGCCGGCGGCTTAGCACGCGCATAACCTCCAACCGGCAGAGCCTAATACCTGTCAACGGAACTTAGTGCGCCTCGTGATGTACTCAATAAGAATGAGAGGCTGAGTAAGCGAAGCAGCGCGCTAAAGCTTGGCTATCTTCAAAGTGGCGCGGCCACAATGCCGCGCGTCGTCGCAAGGACAGTCTCATCCATTCTCTACGAGGGCCATGCAGATGGTACAGGAAGAACGACCATCCGAGGAAAAGCAAGCATTCGAACACAGAGGAAGGATGGCTAAGCGTCCGTGGGAGATTTCCGGGAGTGGGTGGCGGGATATAGCCTTACGCGTCTGGAATAACGTCTCTGATCATAATATTCTAATCCTTGCAGCGGCTGTCGCATTCTATGCTTTTTTGTCTATCTTTCCAGCCTTGGTTGCGATCGTGTCGATCTACGGCTTGATTGCAAACCCAGCCGATGTTCAAACGCAGTTTTCCCATTATGGTGGAATTTTGCCGGAAGAGGCGCGGACGTTGATTAGTCAACAGCTGCAGAGAATTACCGCGAGCGCATCATCTACAATGAGCGCGGGGCTTGTGCTAGGCTTGTTATTTGCGCTCTGGACCGCAACACAGGTGACGAAAGCGTTTATAACCGCGCTAAACGTAGTCTATGCCGAGAAAGAGAAAAGAGGAATTTTACAGTTCAATCAAGTTGCGTTACTAATGACGTTCGGCGGAATCATATTGGCTGTGCTGGCTCTCGCGCTTATCGTGGTATTGCCGATTGTACTCAGTACACTAGATCTCCCGGCAGCATTATCAGCGTTACTTTCATACTTGCCATGGCTGCTTTTAGCCGGCTGTTTCATCCTCTGGCTAACCGTGCTATTCCGCTATGGGCCCAGCCGGAAAGAACCTCAATGGAACTGGGTGAGCTTAGGCTCAATAGCAACGACAGTGCTTTGGATTATCGCCTCTATTTTGTTCTCTTTCTATGTATCTAACTTTGGCCAATATAACACGACATACGGCTCCATCGGTGCCATAATCATCCTTTTGCTATGGTTTTATGTAACGGCATTCGTAGTTCTGCTTGGCGCCGAGCTCAATGCCGGGATGGAGCATCAGACGACGATAGACACGACAAAGGGCAAGGCCAGGCCAATGGGCAAGCGCGGTGCCTATGTTGCCGATACAATCGGAGCATCGTTTGAGGGCAAGGGAATGAAGTGAGATGAAGATGGACCCCGGCCTGCGCCGGGGTGACGACGCACTGGGAGCCGGAGCTGGGTCGGATTTCGCGGTAGGCTTCGCCGGGATGACGAGGGGCTGAACAAGATTTCTCGAGGTTCCCCTGCGTTTCAACCCCGCACGCGACGTCCGCCGCTAGGTGGCGGGGTGGTCGGAGGCGTCCAGACATTGCGAATCGCCTGGCGTCCGCGTTCGGGGAAATCCTTTGAGAAGCGCAGGCGTGCGCCGCGACCGCGCCCGAGGCATTCGATTTGCCCGCGCTTTATACCGTGTAAGCGCGCGACGTCGGATACCGCCGAGACGAACCCGTGGGGCGGGTTGCCACGCTTGAGGTATACGACTCCATCGAGGATTTCCAGTCGATATACTGAACGGAATCGATCGAGCATGGGTGGTAGTGTCTCACTCATAAACGCCATCATGAAAGGGTAGCTAGCGCTGAGGAGCAGAAGAATACCCGGCCCGAGCAACTTAGCCAACCCAAAGGGCAGGGTTATGAGCGCATCCGGCGAACCGGCCAACGAGGTCGCCCCATCAAGCCGGCGGATTCAGGTCGGTGTAAGCGCCTGCTTGCTCGGCAAGCGGGTTCGCTACGATGGCGGGCACAAATGGAACCGGATCGTGGCGGATTGCCTCGCTCGGTGGTTCGAGCTTGTCCCGGTCTGCCCGGAGGTTGCTATCGGTCTAGGCACTCCGCGAAAGCCCATTCGTCTAGCGGGAGCGCCGGAGAGCCCAAGGGCCATCGGTATACAAAACGAGTCGCTGGATGTAACTGAGCGGCTCACTGAGTATGCCCGCCGTATGGCAGGGGAGCTCGGCGATATCAGCGGCTATTTGTTCAAGGGCAAATCCCCTAGCTGCGGCATGGAGCGAGTTAGGGTCTATGGCCGTGGCGGCGCGCCACGGCGCATTGGCCGGGGCCTATATGCGGCCGAGATCATGCGCTCGCATCCGCTCTTGCCCGTTGCGGATGAAGATCGGCTGCACGATCCGGTGCGGCGGGAGAATTTCATCGAGCGGCTCTACGCCTACCGGCACTGGCAGGATCTGCTAGAGAAGGGGGTGAGCGCCGAGGCACTCGTTGAGTTCCATATCCGGCACAAGCTGATTGTCATGGCGCACGGAGCATGCCACGCGCGCGCACTCGAGCATCTGGTGGCCCAGGCGGCAACCCGGCCTATCGAATCGCTTGCGGCTGACTACGCCGCGAGCTTCATGAACGCCTTGAGCTTCCGAGCCACCCGCAGCCGGCATACGGCCGTACTGTTCCACACGGTGGGCTACCTCAACGGGCATTTGGACAGCCAAGCCAAAGCGGAGCTGGTGGATCTCATCCACGCATACCGGCAGGGCCTTGTGCCGCGCAGCGTTCCGGTCACACTTTTGCGCCGTCATTTCCAGCGCCATCCCGAGCCTTTTATCGACAAGCAGCTCTACCTGACCTGGCAGCCGCTGTGGATCAGCTTCGGGAGCCACCGCTGATGGGCATCGGCAACTGGCGCAATGTCCATCGCTCCACAATGGCTGTCGCTACAAGCGTCTCGTGGCAACCGCCTTCTCTGCTATCGTTCCCCGAGAGTAGGAGTGATTGATTGCAGGTGTATTCGGCCTGTTAGGGCCTGTTCGCATCCGCCGATGGCGTAGTGGGCAGATGACAACAGACCTTGGAACAATGCCACAAAAGGAGCAGGCGATGGCGCAACCGAGTGCGCAGCGCACTGGATTGAAGCGGGGGATCACTCCGGCGTTCTTGCTGCTTTTTATAGTCGGCGACATGGTAGGCGGTGGCATCTATGCCTTGGTCGGCGAAGTCGGGGCGGTAACAGGTGGCGCAATCTGGTCGGCTTTTCTGCTCGCCTTGGTGTTGGCCGTGTTTACTGCCTTTAGCTATGCCGAGCTGGTGAGCAAGTATCCGCAAGCAGGGGGCGCGGCTTCCTATGTCCACCGAGCCTTCAAGGTGCCGTTTTTAAGCTTCCTGGTCGCCTTCGCGGTTGTCATGTCTGGGGTGACTTCCGCCTCGGCACTGGCGATCGCCTTCGCCGGTGACTATCTCGATACCTTCTTCACCGCGCCTAAGGTGATCACCGGACTCATCTTCATCGTTGTGGTTGGGCTGATCAATTTCCGTGGAATCAAGGAGTCGGTGGCCCTGAACGCTATTTTCAC
>JAKDMQ010000074.1 GCA_030452265.1 Nitrococcus sp. | reverse complement strand
CCCTGGCGCTGTTTTGTTTCGACCGTCAAGAGGCCATCAAACCGATTGTTGAACACCTTGCTGACCGTCGCGCGCCCTTGTACTTGACCAAAACTGCCTCCGTTTAGGTAGAGTCGTAGACCAGGCATGTTATATGCGGTTGGGTTGATGAAATTGATCGCCCCGCCCAGCGTGCTGGCGCCGTATTTCATGCCGTTGGCGCCGCGCGCGACGATGGCATAACGCGTGCTCAGCGGATCGATGATCCGGTTGTGGTTATTGCCGTCCGCGGTCGTTATCGGTAAACCATTCTGGTACAACATGATGCCGTTCATGTCGAAATCGGTCGCATCGAGATTCGAGCCGCGGCTGGAGAAGAATATTCCATCGCCCCCGTTATCGCTCTGGATGTACAGGCCGGGAACATAGCGCAGCATGTCCGCCAGGCTCGAGATGTTCCTATCGCGGAGAATCTCTCCATCGACCAGAGTAACGCCGCCCGGAGTGAGCTTAACCTCTTCACGAGCCGCCTCGATTCCAAGTGTGGCGACCGGTTGCTGTTCTCCCGTGACCGTCATAGAGGGCAGTTCTGTGGTTGCCTGTTCTTTCTGGTCTGGTTCTTGTGCTTGAGCGGGCACCAACGCAAGGTGCAAAAGGCTCATCAGCACGATTGGCTCTACTCTCATCTGGCACTCCTCCCATGAAACAAACACTAACTCACTGTTATTATTTTGGTTAGAATGAGCGATTGTCAGGCTGCCTCTACCAGAGGTGCATAGGGCCTGTGGGAGCGGCGTCCGCAGCTCATCCAGCCGGTGAGCCGATGGCGATTCGGAGTCGCTACGGCTTACGAGCGATGGCCGACGAACAAGGCGCCGGCCGACAGCAAACTGAAGTATGAATATTCCCCGCGGCGGCGCCATTTACATCCGGCCGTAGCGGCCTTTTCTTAGCGCGGCAAAATCCTTAATCCGAAAATACCGTTGCGTGATGCGCGAGTAAATGCGACAAATTGTCGCACCCCACCCTGCGACAATATGTCGCCTGGTAATTGAGCAGGCCCTGTTTTATGGTTACGAACACGGCGCTTCAGGGAGGAGGCGTCGACTGATTCACCACTGCAGCCTGCTTCGGACCCCACCTTGGGGCGGGGTCCGGTTTTTTGCCATCGGCCTATAGCCAAAATGCCGCTGCAAAGTGGTTTCCTATGAGGATGCTTCACGCGGTTATTTGGACGAAAACCAAAGATAGACTTCGAGTGTTATTCAAGCTCCACACAAAGGCGAGGTGATGCTGTCGCGAGCCCTTGCGGCCGCTATCGCCGTAGTGTTGACTGCTGACTACGGCGTATGCCGAATTGAGATCGAGCAAGATCATTGGCTGTGGTTTTCGAGCCGATGTTGTTTAACTCAGCCTCGTTCCCTTGCCGCCCGCTTCCACGCTTGCTTCCAGCGTTCCAGCAGCCGCGCGTTCGTGGCGCCAAGCGCCTGGGCCTGCTCCTGGGTGCTTCGCAGCGCGCCCTGCAGCTCTCGGCGCTCTTCGATCCCCGCTTGCTGAGCGGCGGCGTACTCCTGGCGGCGTTGCTCCATCAGCTCGCTGTGCTGCTCGAGCGTACGTTGCTGCGCCTCGTACTGTGCCTTTACCTCGATGAGCGCCTGGCGGGCCTCCAGCAACTGCGCCTCTTTATCCTCCAGGCGCTTTTGATGCTCGGCAAGCTTACTCCCGGCTCCCTCCCCTGCTCGTTTGGCTTCCGCACGCACGGTCCGCGCCTCCTCCCGCGTCTGATCAACCTGCCTCGCCCAGTACGCCTGCTGCGCATCGAAGCGCTCGCGCTCGTGCCGTAGCGTCTCCTCCAGACGCTTATGCTCGCGACGAAGCTCCGCGCGTGCCTCGGCGGCCCGCGCGCGCTCGATTTCATAAGCCTGAGCGGCCTCGCGCTGCTGTGCCTCCAGTACCTGCAGGTTCTCTCCGAGAGTCTCGCGCTCCGCCTGGACAGCCTCCAGGCGCTTGCCGCGCTCATCGAGCAGGTCCGCCAGGCGGCGTTGCTCGGCTTGCGCTTGCGCTCTCCCTTCCTCTGCCTGGCATCGCGCCGTCCGTGCTTCTTCGATCTCGGCGCGCGCCTGCACGCGCGCCTCTTCATGGCGCCGGTTTGCCTCGGTGATCGCCATGTCCCACAGCGACAACAACGGCTCGATGAGCTCGCCCGGCACCCGTGGCGGCAGCAAATCGAGGCATTGCGCGTCGAGGCTCGCGCACCAGCGCGCAAGCAGCGCGCTGATGGTGCCGGGATTGCCCCGATCGCCGAGCATCGAACGTACATTGCGCACCGAGGCGTGCTTGCGCACCTTGACGAGCTCGATCGCCGCGCGGATGACTTCTTCTTGACTGACTGTCGCCTTGCGTCCCATGGGTTAACTTCTATCGTTTCTCGTTTCGTAACATATGCTACCTGTTACGTTATACTATGCCAATTCGTCATTATTGCCCTAATGGCTAATTAAAGGGAAAATCCACCCGTTCAACAGTCAGAGGCCGCTCATGGAGACAACCGCCCTTCCCTCACCGCCTGGTAACGCCGTGCTGCCCATCCGCGCCGGCACTCCCCTCCCGGGAATCGCAACCGGCGGCACTGGTCCTATGCGCGCCGATACCGAACCCCTGATCGAGGCTGACACGGATCTCGAGGCTGTCTGCCAATGGCTTACGCTGCGTGTGCTCGGCAAAAGCCCACACACGTTTGAGAGCTACTGGCTGAACACCGAGCGCCTGCTCCTCTGGGCCGCGATCGAGCGGGGCAAGTGTCTTTCGCAGCTCATGCCGGCCGACTACGTAGCCTACGTCAAATTCCTCACCGATCCGCAGCCGCGCGAGCGCTGGGTGGGGGCACGCGCGCCGCGCGGCTCGCCGCAGTGGCGAGCGTTCGCCGGGCCATTGAAGGCGTCGAGCCGGGAAACTGCGCTGCGCTCGATTGGTAGCCTCCTAGGGTTCCTGCATGAGGCGGGGTACTTTCGGGCCAATCCGCTCAAGCTCGCCGATTTGCAGCTCGCGCGCAGCAAAGCCGCCGCCCCGGTGCTCGAGCGCTACCTCGACCTTGATCTCTGGCACCACACCTGTGCCCACGTAGAAGCCTGGCCGCGCCGCAACGCCCACGAGATCGCACACTTCGAGCGCGCCCGCTGGCTGCTCACGCTGCTCTACGGCCTGGATCTGCGCCGCGCCGAGGCCTGCGGGCACACTCAGTCGATCTTTCATCAGGTGCAGCGCCCGAGCGGCTCCCAATGGTGGGCCGCCCTTACCGGCAAAGGCGGCAAGTCACGCACTATCCCGGTGCCGGCCGCGGTGATCGAGGCGCTCGCGCGCTACCGAGCGCACAAAGGGCTGCCGCCCTACCCGGCCGGTGAGGATACGGCGCCGCTCATCTGCCGCGTTAACGGCACCCGGGCCATTACCGCGAAGATGCTCTACGTACTGGTGAAGGGAATCTTTGCCGGGGCGGCTGAGGAGCTGGAGGTATCAAACACGCACGGGGCGGCGCACCTGCGCCGGGCCTCGACCCACTGGCTGCGCCACACAGGGATCACCCACAAGGGCGATTACGCTGGGATCAGCCTCAAGCTTCGTGGTCGGAGCGCGGGACATTCACGTCTGCAAACCACACAGGGCTATGACCATGCCCCACGCGATCATTGGTACGCCGAGCTGCAACGAGTCGAGCTGCCCTGGAAGAGGTAGTCGCGGCCGGTTGGGACACACCGTCTAAACTCCCCGCGGCCGCAACCGTCCATCAAGCTCATCGAGACTCGAGTAGCTGATGATCACTCACCCACCGCCACGGTTTTTGTGCTCCAACATCACTTGCGCCGCTAGCGTATTGGCCAGACCCCTTTCCGGGGCGAGAATGTTCGCATCCGTGCGCTCGCGAGCACGGCGATCCATAGCCTTTGTTGCCGTCGCGCCTGCACCTGCCTACTCTTGGGATAGTCAGCCGCGAAGCGAGGGGAGGAGGTGATGAGGCGACCACTGCGCGATGATGAGCGACACACCAAGCCCGCGATGTTTGACTTTGTCGACCCTGTCGCGGCGCAAGCGCTCCCAATGGCGGAGATTAATCTGAGTCGCCTGCGCAAGGTTCTCGAGCGCTGAGCCTGTCGCCTTCTGGCAGGCAATTCCAATAACACAGACAAGCGGTACTGCAATGAATTTGCTTCGTGCCAAGCCGATTGAAACCAATCTCACCAAAGACACTGGCTTAAAGCGGGTGCTGGGCCCCGTACACCTGACTCTAATGGGCATCGGCGCCATTATCGGCACCGGCATCTTCGTGCTCACCGGCATTGGCGCGGCCAATTATGCCGGTCCGGCGCTGGTCTTGTCGTTCGTGCTGGCTGGCGCGGTCTGCACCTGCGCGGCGCTCGCCTATGCGGAGCTCGCCGCCTCCATCGGCGGCAGCGGCAGTGCCTATGCGTATGGTTACGCGGGCTTTGGCGAGTTCCCGGCCTGGGTCATTGGCTGGATGTTGATCCTGGAATACACCGTTGCCATCTCCGCCGTCTCGGTCGGCTGGGCGGGCTATGTGAACGACGCGCTGCAAGCCGTGGGCTGGGGCCTTCCAGGCGCGCTGTTGCACTCGCCTTTTCATGCGGACACACCCGGCATCATCAACCTGCCGGCTGCTTTGATCATTCTTTCGCTGGGCGGGCTGCTGCTCTCCGGCGCCAAGATGAGTGCCCTGTTCAACGCCGTTGTGGTGTGCATCAAAGTGAGCGTGGTGCTGCTGTTCATCGGCGTGGCAGCATTTCATGTGGATCCGGCCAACTGGGTGCCTTTCATTCCCGAACCGGCCCTGAACTCACGCGGTGAATCGGCCTTTGGATGGCATGGCATTGCAACCGGCGCGGCGATCGTGTTCTTTGCCTACATCGGATTTGACGCGGTCTCTACCGCGGCTGAGGAAACCGCCAGGCCGCAGCGCGATCTGCCGATCGGCATTCTTGCCTCGCTCGGCATTTGTACCACCCTGTACATCGTGGTGTCCGGCTTGTTGACCGGTGTCATGAATTACACGCTGCTCAACACGCCCTCACCGATCTCTGATGCCTTGCTGCACGTAGGTGTGAAGTGGGCGGCCGGTGTCATCGCGCTCGGCGCCATCGCCGGCCTGACCACCGTGATGCTGGTGCTCTACTACGGGCTTACCCGCGTTCTGTTCGCCATTTCGCGCGACGGGCTGATCCCGAGCTTTTTCGCCCGCATCAGCCGCCGCACCAAGAGTCCGGTATACGCCATTGCGTTGATGGGCATCATCATGGCGCTAATCGCCGGGCTGATTCCGCTGGGTGATCTCGCCGAGCTCACCAATATCGGCACCCTGGGCGCGTTCAGCGTGGTGTGCGCCGGCGTGCTGGTGCTGCGCCGCGCTCGGCCCGAGCTGCCGCGCCCGTTCAAGGTGCCGGGCGGTCCCATACTGCCGGTGCTCGGCATCCTCGGCTGTCTTTATCTGATGATCAATCTGCAGCGCACGACATGGCTTGCCTTCCTGATCTGGAACGGCATCGGTCTTTTGATCTACTTCGGGTATTCGTATCGCGCAAGCCTACTCAACGACGCAGACAAACCAGGGTCTACTTAGGCCCCGTGTAAATACTCGCCCCGCAGCACGCACAAAAAGCTGAACAGGGTTCGATAAGCGCTCTGGCCCTTTGGGACCGTGGGCATCTTGCCCGCATACGGCCCGGCAGGGCCGTTTTGCTATATCCAGCGGGCAGGATGCCCGCGCTCCCAGTACGCGAAGCGCGGTTGCCAGGCCCCCTTGCCGCGGATTTCGGCAAAGAGTTGGGTGAGCAGTTACGGCCCTGTCCCATTCACCACGGCGTTGCGTTGCTGCCAAGAATCCGCCGAACCGCCGCGACAAGCTCGGGGCACTGCCCAATGGCCTCTCGTGCTTGACGGCGGACCTCATCCTCATAGCCCGGATCCGTTAGCCGTCGATAGAGCCCCCGCAGCTCTTCACGAGCCTGCTCGATCTCGCCAATCGTCTGCTTGAGCATTGTGCTCAGCATACCGAGTGCCTCCGTCTCCTCATTGGAGGATGCCGTCCCGGGGTAAGCATCGATCGGGTAAATCATTGGAGCCCCGGAATTAGCCCGTTGCGGAAGGCATCCACGAACAAACGGTGGTCGTCTCGAGCGATTCCAGCGTAAGCCGCGCCAAAATCCACCACCTCGCGCACGAACTCATCCTCGTGGTCTCCGATGGCCCCGATAATTGCGTCCTCGGTCTGGAAATCGATGAAGGTGGGATCGGAGTCCGCATCACCGACGCAGTGCACCTTGGCGGTGGCGCGGCCGAGATAGTCCAGCACCGGAGCAATCTCGTCGGGCTCGCTGAGCCCGGACCAATCGAGGTCGTTCACATATGGGGATAGCTCGGCGACGACGAAGCCGACACCATCCACCTCGGTGTAACCCAGCCACGGATCGGCGTGCGCCTGCAGCGCCCGCTGCGAGACGGCGGTGCGATGCCCGTGGTGCTTGAAGTGCTTGCGGATTTTTTCATCGCGCACAACCCGGCTAGGCGCGGCGACATTGCCTTGCTTCATCGACAGCACGACGTCGTTCTCCAGCGCCTCGGTGGCGCCCTCAACCAGAATGTTATAAGCCGGCAGCCCGGCCGAGCCAATGCCGAAACCCTTGCGCCCGACGATGTCCTTTACGGCGTAAGTAAGGCTGCGGTACCGCTTGGACTCGGGGATCGTCTTCAGGTAGGCCTCATAGGCGGCCTGCACCTTATCGCGCTCTGCCTTATCAAGATCACGCACGCCCGGCCCACGGCGAAAGCGACGCTCGTAGTCCTCCACGACGGTGGTCTTGCCCAGCAGCTCCACGCGGGTCGAGAGTTTCGTCGCGAGCAGGATCCGCTGGATCTCACCGTCGGTGGTTTCCAATCGCAGGGAATAAGCGTGGTCCCGGTCGCTGTCCACGAAATAGCGCACCTGGTGCACATAGGCGCGAACATAGGTCTCGATCAGCCGCGCGATGTCGGCATCCGAGATCGCCTTGGTCCAAGCCAGCAGCGCCACGCTGGCGGCGAGACGTTTGACGTCCCAGGCGAAATGGCCGGGATAGGCTTCATCGAAGTCATTCACGTCGAAGATGAACACCCCGGAGCCGTCCATATAGGTACCGAAGTTCTCCGCGTGCAAATCGCCTTGGATCCAGACCCGGGAGGTCTTCTCGTTAGCCCAGCGATCCTCGTCGCGCTCCATGTCGGCGTAGAACAAACACGCGCTGCCCCGGTAGAAGGCGAACGGCTCCACCGCCATCTTGCGAAACTTCTGTCGGAACGCCTTCGGATCGGCCGCCATCAACTCGGAAAAGGCATCCACCAGCACCTCGACGATCTTCGCTTGGCGCTGTTGCGGGTCGCGCCCGCGTACCACATCGACCACTCCGGGCATGATCACTCCTCCTTTGACTACTTACCGCTTGACCTTATAGAGCGTACGGGGTGTCGCACGCGCTGGCCGAAAGGCGCTGCTGCAGCAGCAACAGCCCCGGGGACCGCTGGCGACACCAGCCGACAATCGAGGATGTAGGAACCGTCGATAGGGAGTCAAGGCAAAGTCTCTTCAAAGATGGTATGAGTCTGGAGGAGGGATGGTATTTCCAAAGAGGCATGAGTCTGGTGGGTGAAGTTTGGGTCGATCATCCGTCCTATGGTGATCGACATGAACGAGCAAAAGCTGACCACGCGGATAGCTTCGATCTCACCCTAGAGCTCGCCAGCGGCGCGGCGTCTGTCGACCCAATTGATGCGGAAATAGTCAATGAGATTTCCGTCGCGACGAAAGATTAACATCCCCCTTGGGCAGTTCACAGTTCCAGGTGCAGGTTGCTGCCGCGCTGGGGCTGCGGGCGACACGGGGCAAATCAGGGCAGCCGCGAAATTAGAACGAGTCGAAGCCGCCGGGTTTGTTCGACAGAGGTTGACAGATTAAAATTAGGAACCGTCCCGAGATGCTTGACGGTCCGGTTCGGCCGCTTGTGGATTTTGGGTCGGGGCTGCACGACAAATCGCTGCAGGTGACGCCAAGCCGCTGCGCGGCTTGGGTTCCCGCCGTGCGCTACGCGCACTCCGGCGCCCCTGAGCTTCGGAGTTAGCCACTTAATTCGAGGCGTACTATGGCTACCTGGAACTACCGCGTAATTCGTAAAGAACATGAAACTGGAGAGTGCGCATTCCAAATCCACGAAGTTTATTACGATGAATCAGGGGAAATTGAGGGATGGTCGCAAGACCCCGTCGAGCCGCTTGGGGAAACCATTGGGGAGCTCCGAGAGGACATTCGCCATTTCCAATCGGCTTTTCGAAAGGCGATACTGGAGGAAGCGCGAGAGGATGGAAGGGCGATTTTGCGTTCCGCCTATGAGGATCAGGAGATCAACGATGGGCACTACTTCGAACTGATGGATCGGGTTTCAGTTGCCCTGGATCACTGCGTTGAGTTTGTCGGAAATCATCCGGTAGTGAGAAAGAATCCCAAACTGCGAGTCATCTTCGAAAAGGCGGAGGAGGCTTTAGCCGAGCTGTACCAAGAAGCTGGAAGGCTGGAGTATGAGCGGACTGGTGACTAACGTGGCGCCGCAGCCGGCCGCCTTCCCCGCTGGCGCGGGCATGGTTCCCTCCGCGCTTCGCACTCCGGCGGCGGCTGAGCTTACGCGTTAGCGCCCCTTTCGAAGAAGGACGGACGCTCCCCTCAGGAATGGTGGCGATCAATATCCTCAGCGAGCCAAGCCTTTATCAGCGACTGATACGGTACATCACGCTTGATTGCCTCGACCTTGATGCGTTCCAGAAGGGCGACCGGCAAACGCAGCGAGATAGCCTTAGTCGAGGGCTTGAGGTTGGGCAATCGTGCGGACTGGGCTTGCTGCCAGTCCACGTAGTCGCTGGAGTCGTGATGCTCCCAGAAGACGCGCTCTTCGGCTTCCGTCTTGAACTCAGGGGGCGTCTTGCGTGGCTTGCTCATAGTAGGTCCTCTCCTTGCGGTGCATGTCGCGGGCCGAGATCACGCGGATCAAGCTGCCTCCTGCGCGCAGCGTGAAGGTGATGTGCAGCCGCCGGCCCTCGTCCGTCCTGCCCAGGGCGTGGTAACGTGGCTCCTGGCGGCTGTGCCGGAGGTCAGGCACGACCAAGAGCGGTTCGTTGAGGAAAGCGTGCTCGGCTTGCGCTTGACTCACGAGGTCGATGAACTGATGGCGCTAGTAAGTATGCCTGCGCTCGATTCAATCCGGCTTAGCAACGCGCGCTTGGCTCCCACGCACTTTTCGGCGAGGATAGCCGCTCTGCCCCTATCATGGCGAGCAATGCTGCAAGTTGAACAACTGACAATCTCGCGTGGCGAACGGGTTCTGGCAACGGATCTGGAGTTGCAGGTTAGCCCTGGCGATGCACTCGTTGCCGAAGGCCCAAACGGCTCGGGCAAAACCACTCTGCTCAGAACGCTCGCGACACTAAGCCCGCCATCGAGCGGGACGATCTACTGGCAGGGCCAGCCGATCACTGAGATCACCGAGGCCTATCGGAGCAAGATGTTGTTCCTGGGCCATAACGCCGCGATCAAGCTTGACCTGACGCCAATGGAGAACCTCAAGGTCTACGCCAAGCTTGCTGGGGCCGTTACAGAGCCCATTGCCGCACTCGATCACATGGGTATCGGCCGTTACGCCGCCACGCGCTGCCGGCATCTCTCCGCTGGGCAGTTGCGCCGGGTCGCCTTGGCCCGGCTGGTACTCACCGCCGCGCCGCTGTGGATACTCGATGAACCGTTCACGGCCCTCGACAGGCAAACGATCGACGGGCTATCCAGGTTGTTGGAGGAGCACCTTGCCGAAGGCGGATCAGCAATCATCACCACGCACCAATCCATTTCCCTCGGCCAGGCGCGCGTCTCCCGACTCTCCCTCGGCGGCGGCTGAGCAGACCCTTAGATCGGCCTTCTTCGCCGTGCTCTTTCGGGACCTGCTGCTGGCTAACCGCTCGCGCGCGGATTACCTGAACCCGATCGTTTTCTTTTTGCTGATCGCCGCGCTGTTTCCGCTTGCGGTGAGCATAGCCCCCGAGAATCTGCGCGCGCTGGGGCCCGGGGTATTCTGGATCGCGGCCGTACTGGCATCCGTGTTGTCAATGGAGCAACTGTTTCGCTCGGACTTCGATGATGGGACCTTGGAGCAGCTCGCCATCGCGCCGCAGGCGTTGTCGATCGTGGTCCTTGCCAAATTGCTTGCCCACTGGCTGGTCACCGCACTACCCTTGATGCTGGTTTCACCTCTGCTTATTCTGCTCTATCAATTGCCTGCATCGACCGTGGCCGTTGCCATGCTAACGCTTGCCGCCGGCACGCCGACAATCACCGCGACCGGCGCGCTCGGCGTGGCGCTGACCGTCAGCGCTCGCCGCGGTGGCGTGCTCTTATCCCTGCTCGTGCTGCCACTGTATGTTCCCGTGCTGATATTCGGTGCCTCGGCTATCGATCAGGCCGCCCATAATCTCCCCATTCAGGGACCGCTGCAGTTTCTCTGCGCCCTCTCGCTACTGAGTATCTCGCTGATGCCCTGGGCCATAGCGACGGCATTGCGGATAACACTCGAATGAGCCGCTGTGCTCGCTCTATGTGGGGGTTCATGGCCAACGTGCCAGACTGATCGGTGTCGTGCCGCGGAGAGCCAAATACCTGGTGGGCGGCGAATCCGGGCCGCCACCTTGCGCTTCGTCACCCTGGCGTAGTAGTTGTACGTGGGGTGAGCTTGCGAACCCCAACGTTCTCCGTCGCGCCTACGCGGCGAGTTGAGGTTCTTCCGTCACCCCAACTGCTCTACGATAACCTGCTTGATTTCTTCCAGGGCAGCGCCGTGAAGTTGGATCGGTTGGCGGCGGCGCTACGGACGCAGGCCGTGTTGCGGTTATTCCCGGCGCCGACCCGGCCCCTTGGGACCGCGGGCATCTTGCCCGCATACGGCCCGTCAGGGCCGTTTTGCCACGAAGCGCCGCTGAACATTAGGTGCGCTCAACACCACGTCAACATCCCGTCCATGCATGCGCCGGTTCAATCGAGCGGAAATACGAGCCGACAGTCTTGCCGTATTCTCCACCGGACGATTAACTTCTACCAAAAGGTCGAGATCGCCCCCCGACGCTCGCCGTCCAAGCGCGAGCCAAAGACCCGTACCCGAGCCTCCAGCCCCACCTCCTCGAGCACCACATCACCAATGGCACCAATCTACTCTTCGGAAAGACGCATGAATTTCCTCGCGTAATCGTAGGCTGCCAACCTGCTTCTCTCAGCTTACGCCAATTCACTTGACTACAGGGGATCTCAAAAAAAGCCGCCTTTCGCATCGTCATCCCGGCGTAGGCCGGGATCCATCTTGCTGTTGCAAAGGGAGAAAATGGGCTCCAGGTTTCGCCGCAATGACGGAATTCGAAAGTTTTTCGAGGTTCCCTATAGAGGTTCGCCTCCAGCCAAGTGTCAAACATCAGCACATCCCACGGATGGTAGTGCCAACGTCGCTTGCCGATACGTGGCGCAGCTCGAAGAACTTTCACAGCGATCGAGATTTTGTCGCGAACGGCCCGGAGCAGCGCCAGCCTGTGCGCGCTCCCCATGCTTACGGTTCGGCTTCGTCGGGTAGAATGCCAACACTCAGCTCCTCCTCTGCCCACTGGCGGAGATCACGGCCGGTGTCCGACTCCTCCCATGCCAGCAATGGGACAGAGAACGCATCTGCCTCGTGCAACGCATCGATAGCCCGATCATACAATGCAATTGCCTGTACATTAGGGAGTGTTCGGACAGGATAGAGCAGCCCATCAACATCAGGCAGCGCGCTGTGCAATGCATGTGACCACGCCTGCGCGTACGGGATGTGCGGGGTCGTATTGACTTGCCCATCGATGCGCAGCTGGTGGAGCGCTGCGCCGCCCAGGTCGACAAGCTGGAGCATCCGCGTCGTACGCAGTGTCCACAGCAAAAGCGCCGCGAGCTGCGATTCGACCACAAATTCCAATGCGGATTTCGGGAATGCCCGCTCGCAAATTGCGCCGACATCCTCCAGCGCCGCATAGAAGACCTTGAAGGCTCCGGTGTGCTGCTCCGGCGGGTTGTAGCGGTTATCCGTGCTGTCGCTGAAGAACACCGGGCTTGAGTACAGACTCGCCTGGACGCGATAGAGCGGCGTCAGCGCAGGCAATAACAGGCGCTTCGGCAGTCGCCAGGCGACTTCGTGCGGATAACACAGTGGCTGGCGTCCCTGCCATGCCATGCGTCAGCGCCCACCGGAGGCGTGCAGCATCCGGGCGAGCCGCTGTATAGTCTGAACGTGGCGCCCCTTGCGCAGGCATTCGATCGGCGTCTCACCCTCCAACTGATCGTCAGCCGTCAGAAAAAACAATACCTTCTCATGCTGGGATTCGGTATTGAGAAGCTGCAACGTTTCCACAAAGTGCGGCACCATCTCGCCGCTCGCGGTGAACTGCCAGACCGGATAGACGCGCTGGCCTGCCTTCGGCAGCCACAGCAATCGGTTAGCTCGTGCGGCCTTATCAACGCTCTGCCGAGCGAATCCGCGCAGTTGCGCCACCGCGTCGGGGCGGTAAACACCTCCCGCGTCGGCGAGCAGCCGGCGAAAGCCGACTGTCGCGCGGTGGTTCGAGCGTGCGATTCGTTCCGCCCGGGTCGGCTCGCGATGCTCATTACCGAGCGACAAATCGGCGAGCGCCTCGAAATACTCAAACGAGGTGGTATCGCGACCGTATCGCTCCCGCAGGCGATTCAGCCGCTCCGGCGGGGCGGCATAGACCTCCCGTGCGGCCGTCGTTAATACTTCTAGTAGTACCTTGCGCTGCTCGGCGCTCGCTCCCTGAAGCAACTCTCGCACCCGCTTTAGTTCCGTTGGCTCCTCTACGTCATGCACTTGGAAACCCATCGTCATGACCCTCCATTGGGTGACGCCGTGCCAATACGATACCACCTACAGACGACGTCAACCAAACGTCACTCGACGCCAGGCATATTGTGCTGAGCACCATATCCGCGTGAAGCGTGCTGATAGGCGTGACTGCGATGTGCCTGATACTAGCGCAATAGCCGCGCTATGGAGTCAAATCTAGTATTAGCACTTAGCCACGGCCAGGTTGACTCGCCAGATCAAGCGGTATTACTCTCCAAAGTATTACTTGTTGAATCCAGGAGACGGCACACCGTGAGAGTAACGAGCAAGGGGCAGGTGACAATTCCGCGCCATATTCGGGAGCACTTGGGCATCGGACCGAAATCCGAGGTGAATTTTGTTATGCAAGGCAACGACGTTGTGCTGCGACTAACAACCTCTGAAGGCAACGGCAGAGGCGGCCAGCTGATACAACGACTGCGCGGCCGCGCAAGCGTTCGCATGAGCACGGACGAGATTATGGCTCTGACCCGGGGCGAGTAGCAGATGCCCGGAAATGGATACCTCATCGACAGCAATGTCCTGCTGGATGTGCTGGAAGAGGATCCGAGCTGGTTCGACTGGTCGTCTCAGGCGCTGGCAATTGCCGCCGACCACGGAACGCTGGTGATCAACCCGGTCATCTATGCCGAGGTTTCGATTGGCTTTGAAACCATCGAGAATCTCGAAGCACTACTCCCCAAGACGGAGTTTCTGCGTGCCCCGCTGCCCTGGGAGGCGGCCTTTCTCGCGGGGAAGTGCTTTGTTCAATACCGTCGGCAAGGCGGTCTCAGGCGCTCTCCACTACCGGACTTCTTCATCGGTGCTCATGCGGCCGTGGAAGGACTTATGCTGGTCACGCGCGATGCCTCTCGTTATCGCACATACTTTCCCAGTGTGCGTCTGGTCAATCCCTAATGGGAAACCTGGGCAGTCATCTTCGCCTCATTGGCGTCGCATTCTATCTATGCCAGTGGTCCAAATCACGGGGTTCACTTTAGTCGAGCGGCGAAAGCCAATGCGGCGAAGATACCCTCACGTTCCAAGTCCTCGTAGTCAGCAAGAATTTTATCAACCGTCATCCCCGCGGCGAGCCACTCAAGGATGCCCGCAACCGGATACCGGAGCCCGCGTATACAAGGCGTGCCGTGAAAAATGGCAGGGTCGACGGTTATACGAGATTCCATAACCATGTTTCTCGGCGCTTTCAACACCGAGCAGTCTAAACGAATTTGGTATTCCGGGCGATTTCGTCACTTCTATAAACGCCCGGTGACCACCGATACTAAGGAATGCGTTGGGAAAGCCTCATGAGGTGCTGAACAGATATTTACGGAG
>JAKDMQ010000073.1 GCA_030452265.1 Nitrococcus sp. | reverse complement strand
TCTGCGCCTGGGGCGCGCGCTGGTTTTTGGAGTTTTGGGGTTTTCGGTCGGGCACCAATTACCATGGAAATGAAGCTGTAGTGCACCTATACGTAATTGACGATAAGTCGAATATTGTAGCGACACGTAGGTTTGGCACAGACACAGTCGAGCAACCAGTGATATCTTCCGCCGGTGGAATGACAGTCCTGGCGTACGGAGTGGGCGATGGTTACAAAATTCATTCTCTATCCCTAACTCCGGATAGGGAATGAAGAGACTGTTCCTTCCCCACGAGGTCGCTGGTATCAGTTTGGGGTAGTCCGCGTAGTCCGCGTAGGGCGCAATAGCGAAGCGTATTGCGCCTGCATGTGCTTGCCTGCTTCAGGCAGGGACAGGCGACAGGCTTCTCCACTTTCGAGAAGTCGTGCCGCTTTGAGCCGAAACTTCAAACTTCCTTATGGAACATTCGGCGCATTACGGCCTGCTCGGCCTAATACGCCCTACGGCAGCTGATGCCCGCTGCCTCGATCTACCAATGCTCTGACAGTTTCCCATATGCCCGCTGGACATAGCCAACAGGGGGACCCCACGTAGGGCGCAATAGCGAAGCGCATTGCGCCGCATGCTCTCCACTTTCGGCAAGGCACGCGGCTTTGGAAACCGGCGCTTCCATCAGAATCCCGCGATGCCGATCGAAAGCAGAACGTTCGGCGCATTACGGCCTGTTCGGCCTAATACGCCCTACGGTAGTTGATGCCAGCGGCCTCTATCTACCAATGCTAGCAGTGCGTTGCTGCCCGGCGCCAAGCGACGCTTTCGCGCTTGCAATTCACCTTGCATGCGCCGGACTTCGCAGCGCCTATCGGCTATACAAAATAATCCAACTAGAACAACTTTAGCATGATACCGCTTTTCCATGATCGAGAGAAGCTGCGACAAATTGTCGCAGGGGCGACAATTTGCCGCATTGTAATTGATTAAACTTTATCTTAGTTTCAGGCGCGGCGCTTCGGCGACGTAGCGTCGATCGATTCGCCAATGCAGCCTGCTGCGGACCCCGGCCTTGAGGCGGGGTCCGGCTTTTTTGCAACCGCTTTACAGCAAAACTACTACTATTAAGGGAGTCTTCGAATCAACCTCCGTTCGTTATGCCAGCTTAGGCCGGACAAAATCGTTCGGAACGATTTTGAACAGCTTTAGCTGTCCCGATGGGGCGCACGCCACGCACGGCGTGTTTAACCGAGTTCATCTTCCGGAACAACAAGATGGATCCAGACTCCTGCATTGGTGTACGGGGCAGATTTTTCCGGGTTCGTGGCAGGAAACGAGGTTTTTTGAGGGCTCCGAAGGAGAACAAGATGCAGCTACGGGCCATTGTGGCCGCTGTCGGTCTAGCGTTGACTGCGAACATGGCGCAGGCCGACGAGCTTGAGCGCAATATCGAGAGGCGAGCGCCCGAGCCGCGTGGCCCCGCTGCCAATAAACCCGCCCCGACTGGTAATGCTGTCAAGCTGCCTTCGCTGACGGTTACCGCTAGCCCGCAAACCTCCGGCTATCGCATTGATAGCAGCTTTGGGGCGACCAAGACCGATACGCCTCTGATCGAGACGCCGGTCTCGGTTCAGATCGTGCCGCGGCAAGTGATCGATGACCGCCAGTACACGAGCCTGCAGGGGGCGCTGGAGAATGTCAGCGGCGTGGTGGCCACACCCTCGCTAGGACTCGGCAACAGGTTTTTGATCCGCGGTTTCAGCCAGAGCCGGCACTATCGGGACGGGCTCAGGTCCCAAGGTCTCACCACATACGGGACTGCCACGATTGAGCGCATCGAAGTAATCAAGGGCCCGGCCTCGGTACTATACGGGCGCATCCAGCCGGGCGGGCTCGTAAACATTGTGACCAAAAAGCCGTTGCCCTTACCCTACCATAGTCTCGAGCTGCAAGGCGGCTCATTCGGCTACTGGCGGGTCGTGGCCGACACTACCGGCCCGATCGATGCCGACCGCAACTGGATGTACCGCCTCGTCGGCGCCTGGCAGAAGTATGACACTTTCAAGGACTTCGGTCAGGACGACCGTTGGCTAATCGCGCCCAGCCTCACCTGGCGGCCAAGCAAGGCCACGGATTTCCGCGTCTCCGTCGAATACTTTCGGCGCGACTTCCAGGCCGTATTCGGGACTCCTGTCATCGGCGACCGTCCGGTGCGGCTGCCGCGCGAGCGGAATTTGGGCGACCCGAACAGTCCGGTGGACAAGATCACCCGCTTGCAGGTCGGCACCGAGTTCAACCACCGCTTCAATGCCGACTGGATGCTTCGGCATCGCTTCTTATTCGGGCGACTAAACTACGAAGACGCCTGGGTGAATCCGACACCTGCCTTTGGCGATGCCTTGCAGGCGGATGGTCGGACGCTGAATCGCAATATCTTCGGTCAAACGAGCAATAGCCGTAACTACTCAACCAATCTAGAGCTCCTTGGGCAGATCCACCTAGGCCCCACCGAGCACCAGATTCTCGCGGGCGTGGCCTATTTCCAGAACTGGAGCGAATACATTACTCACGGAGATTGGATCAACCCCAACCCAGCCCTGGCCATCGATATCTTCAACCCGTGGCCGAGCTACGGCATTGATCCCGCGCTTTTTGAGGCAACTCTGGCGACCAGTGTATTCCCGGAGAATCACTCGGTGTTCAAGAATCACAACTATGGCGTTTATATCCAGGACCAGGTTACGTTTTGGAACGACCGACTGCATATTCTGCTCGGCGGGCGCTACGACTGGGCGCAGACGGGCCGTGGTCGGGGCACGAACGAAGACGAGGCCGAGGCCGACGTGCCCGAGCGCAAGGACCAGGGGTTCAGCCCGCGGGTGGCGGTGCTCTACCAATTCCGCCCGAACCTGTCCGGATACGCGAGCTGGAGCCGCTCCTTCGGCGCGAACAACGGCGTGAGCGCTAGCGGCGAGACCTTCGACCCGCAACGGGGTGAGCAGTACGAGTTGGGGTTCAAGGCCGAGCTGTTCGACCAGCGCCTGTTCGCTAACCTGGCGGTCTATTACCTCACCAAGACCAATTTGCTGACCCCGGATCGGTCTACTCCCGATTTGAACGACTCCATAGCCGTGGGTGAGCAGCGCTCCCAAGGTGTCGAGATCGACATCACTGGCCAGGTCACCGACCAATTCAGCCTGATCGCCGGCTACGCGTATACGGATGCCGAAGTCACGCGCGATAACAGCGGCCGTGAAGGCAACCGGCTCCCTCAAGTCCCAAAACACGCCCTGAGCTTTTGGGGGCGCTACGATTTTGCCGCTCCATCCGCCCTCTCTGGCCTCACGCTCGGTTTCGGCGGGGTGGCCGTCGACGACCGCCCAGGCGATCTCGCCAACAGCTTCAAGCTGCCCGGCTACGTCCGCCTGGACGCCATGGCAGCCTACCGCTTTTATTTTGGTGACAGCGTGCTCACGGCGCAGATCAATGTGCGCAACCTGGCGGACACGTACTATTTCGCGTCCACGGACCCCTTCTTGGACGCGAATCCTAGGCAAGGAGTCGCAGTTGGTGCGCCACGCTCCTTCATCGGCGCGATTAAGCTGGAGTTCTGAGCGGCTCTGTCCCGGATGGCGTTTGGGAAGGTTCGTCGCGTTAAGTGACAAGGCACGGGCGTATTGCGCCGCCAGCTTCTCAGTCGGTCAAATAGAAGAGGGATGAAGGCTTGGGGAGAACATTCGGCAGTATGGTAGGCATCGTTAAACGCCCCGCGACCAGGGCTCTTCAGAGGGCCGTGTGGCTACTCGCTGTGTGGGTGGGGATGGCGATTGCGGGGTCCGGGCCTATTCCCTTCGAGTCCGGCAGCCTGCAAAAGATTCTCGACGCCCGGGCGGGCGAGCCATTTGTGTTGGTGCTGTGGTCTCTTAGGTGCGTGCCATGCCGCGAGGAGATGGAGCTATTGTCCAAGCTGCGCCGCCAACACCCGGCGCTGGATGTCGTGTTTGTCTCAACCGACGGCATGGAAAGGGCCGAGGACGTGACGGCGGCGCTCGAGCAGCATGGCCTGGCCGAGGCGAAGTCCTGGATTTTCGCCGGCCCGGTGCAGCGGCTTCGTTACGAAATCGATCCATCCTGGTACGGGGTGCTCCCGCGCAGCTATTTTTACGATGCAAACCATGAGCGGGTCGCCGTCAGCGGCGGGTTGGAGAAAACACAAATCCTCGCGTGGCTGGATTACCTGGATTCTGGATCGGCTCGCCCGGAAAGTGAGTAGAGAATCTATGAGTACGAGAGCATGTGTTCGGACTCACGTGAGTCGTTGGATATTGCTAGGGGTGCTTGGCTGTTGGGCAGCGTTAGCCAGCGCCGCGGATGTGCGGGCAGCGGAAGTCGCAACGTCCGCGGCAACAGGCAGCCAACAGCACCACCATCAAAGTCAGACGGCCGACGGGCGGTCGGAAACGTTGGCAGATAGATCGGAAGTATTGGTACCGGAAGTCGCGACCCCCGCGCCGTTGGGCAGCAGTCAGCACCATCTAAGTCATGCGGCCGGCGGGCGATTGATATTTAGCTGGGTGGAAGAGGCGGGAAAACTCCGCCGTTTGCGGTTTGCCGTCCGCGAAGAGGACGGGTGGTCCACCCCGCGGACCGTGGTGACATCCCACGATAACCTCGCGGGGGCGCCGGTGGTGCTGGGTATGAGTGATGGGACCTTGGCGGCCGCTTGGATCGAGCAAGCTGAACTCTATGTCTCCCGTTCCGCGGACGGCGGCAAGACTTGGAGCGAGCCGGCCCAGCCGTATTCTGACGTGGCCAAAGCCTACGAAGGGCAATTGTCTGTAGCGCCCCTCCCTGGCGGCCGATTGGCGCTGGTGTGGAAAGACCAACGGGACAAGGGCAGCATGCAGCTCAGGGCCGTTGTGGTGGATGCGAAGAGAAAATCCGGCTCCGAAATCGTGCTGGATCAACATATCTGTGCTTGTTGCGCAGCCGACACGGTAGCGCAAGGTAATACTCTGTGGACGGCGTACCGGGATCTACTCGAAGGAAATGTGCGGGACACTGCCCTAGTACGTTGGTCTCCCGCCGGTCCCTCCCGGAGCGGCATCGTGCATGGCGACCATTGGGTACTCGACGGCTGCCCTGTCAATGGTCCCGCAACCGACAGCCGGGCCGGGTGGCTAATAGTGTCATGGTTTACGGCGGCGGACGGCGTGGGGCGGGTACTGACCGCTTTTTCGCCTGCGCGAGAGCGCGACTTCGGAAAACCCATCGAAGTGGATGGTGACGCCAATGGTTATGTAGAAGCCCTGTTGCTCGAAGACGGCTCTGCCCTGGTGGCTTGGATCGGACGGGCCGGCCCGGTGGCGGAGCTGCTCGTTGCCCAGGTCCGCGAGGATGGCACGGTGCATGGCCGGACCACGGTCTATCGCGGTGCGTTCTCCCCGTGGCCCACTTTAGGCTTGGCCGCGGTGGGCGATTCCGTGTACGTGGCGTGGACGGATCCCGCACCGAAGCGGGTACGCCTGGCGAAGGTTCCCCTTGCCAGCATAACGGCTGGACCGGGTGCCCCGGCAGAAGCCGAGTGAGGCTCCGGCCGCCAGACGCCGCATCGCATCGCCGTTGCGGCAATTGCGTGGAGCATGCCCTAAACGGGCACGCCAACACCTGGAAATTCATTGGTGAAGCGCGTGACAAAGACACTATTGGCCGCAATCGTCCTGCTCGCTTTAACGGTAGTCCATCATCTTTACGGTGCGGCTATTTATGACACGCCGTGGCGACATCACGTTGCGTTGATTGCCATACCGATTGTATTAGTTCTTATCTTGGCCTATGGCATTCATCGATGGCGTCCGTCGTCGTTTCTCGGACGGAGTTTTATGTGGGTCTTTATCCTTGTGACGCTTTTGGTCCCCGTTGCCTGGATTGGCCTATTCGAAGGTGGCTACAACCATTTGGTAAAGAATGCGCTGTTTTTCGCTGGTGTGCCGCGGGCCACCTTCGATCGGCTGTTCCCTCCGCCGACTTATGAGCTGCCCAATGATTTTTGGTTTGAGGTAACCGGCGCTGTGCAGTTCTTTATCGGCCTCTATGTGCTCTACTGCCTTGTCGGATTGTGGAAGGACTGGCGCGCGGGAGGGTGAGCATCAATCGAGCTCTTCCGTTTCCTCGTGGTTAGCGGCTATTACCTGCGACATTTTGTCGCATACCCGCCAAGCAGAGCGTAGGGCGCGATAGCGAAGCGCATTACGCCTGCCTGCTGGCCGGGGCCGACCTGACCCTTACCCACAAGGCCGCTGGCATCAATTGCGGTAGGGCGCATTAGGCCGAACAGGCCGTAATGCGCCGAATGTCTAGGCCCGCCGAGCTGGGCTCGGCAATCCGGAGAAGCTGACCACAAAGCGCCGACCCCATGCGGATAAGGTGACGCACGTCCTCCATAACCTCTTACTCCCTGTGTTTAGCCGCTGGGTTACTTTTGATCGGTATCGCGGGATGCTAAAGGAAGCGCCGGCTTCCAAAGCCGCGTGCCTTGCCGGAAGCGGAAAAGCATGTGGCGCAATGCGCCTCGCTATTGCGCCACATGCGTCTACGCAGGCTTCCCGGTTCAAAATCAGGCTATGCGGTGCGTCCGCGGATGTGACGCTACTGTGATGATGTATGGAACATACGGGAGAGCGTATCGATGTAAGACGAGGCGGACCTATAAAGATCATGGGTATAGGCCATTTCTTCTGATGACTTCGGTGTTACACCTTCCTTATGCAACGATTTCATCGGATTCCTTTCCATGATTGTTTGCATGAGTGATTGAGCATTACTAATCATCATCTTGCCGTGGTTGATACTCAATTTGTCAACGCCTTCGGCCATTCCCATTTGGCCGAGCATTATGAGATTCGATCCTGCTGCTGCCATTTCGACGGCATGATTGATCATCATGTGCATGTGGTGCATCGTCATGCCGTGGTCCGAGTGATCTTCTGCGGCGTAAGCCGAAGTGCAAGCGGCAAAAACCAGCGCTGCCAGTAGTGAGCTAATCTTATATTTCATTAGAGTATCTCTCCTTCTAGGGTAGGAGGCCGCAGCAGGTTGCAGTCGTGTCGCGAACCTATCACTGCGGTCCATCCATGGCGCGAAGCGTCCTGTGACAATCAGGGGTCCGTCAAAGTCCTCGTAAGCTGTTGAAAAGCTCCTAGGTCATTAGGATTCCTACAAGGAACCAACCACTTACTAGACCTGTTTACGACTATGACAAAGCCCTCGTATGACAATAATACAGGGCGAGGTCAACTACCATGCGACATATTGTCGCAGCGGGGTGCGACAATATGTCGCATTTACTCGCGAAATATGCACAGTTACTCTTTGCCAACGAGCCAGTAACAGTATGACAACGCAGCAAACATCGCGCGTAGCCGGCACGCATGGTCTCGCAAAGCATCTTCTGTTTCAGTAGGTTACATAGTCTGGAAACACGCTCTTAGTGGCGCGATGCAACGCGCATCGCCTGGGAAATCATCATGTTCAGAAAATTCTTAGCGGGCGCGCTCTTGCTTGCCCTGACAGGACTCGCCGGCGCCGGTGAGGGTGTGCGCATCTATCACGCCTGGATTCGGCTGCTGCCGGCTGACCTGCCGGCGGCCGGATATTTCGTGCTGGAGAACCAAACCGATCATACCGTCACCTTGACGGGCGTATCAGCGAGCGCCTTCGGTGGGGCCATGCTGCACCAGAGCGCTGAAGGCACGATGCGCCATGTGCACTCGATCAAGGTCCCAGCGGGCGAGCAGCTGCGAGTCGCGCCCGGCGGCTATCACATCATGTTTATGCCGCCGCATGAGCCGTTGCAGCCCGGCGACCGGGTGCCTGTAACTTTGGAATTCGCCGATGGCTCGACCCGCAGCGCTGACTTCCTGGTCAAGGGGCCGGCGGCGGTAGGTTGGTCGGAGTCGAAGTAATGTCCCAAGCCCTATCGATCTTTGTGGTCCTACGATCTCTCATCGATGACTAATGCCGCGGCGCTGTAACCGCAACGGTGACCTGGGCCAAGCGCTCGACGCAATTGGCGCCGCGCTAACCGCTGGCGGGTACGGTGCTAGGCCCTATTGCACGTCTTAGTGAGAGTGAGTCGTGCCAGCACCCATAATGCCGCAGGCGCGCGGTAGGAGACAGCAACTGCCATGAGGAATTTCCGTTTCAGCACCCGTCGCTCGAGCGCGGCGTTTGCTCCTCGGCAAGCGGTTCTTTACAGGTCGGCGCGCGCGGCGGCGGCGCTGCTTGCCGCCATCGCATGCATCGCAGTCGCCCCCGCCGGCGCACAGCTAGAGGAGGTATTGCAGGCGCAGGCGGCGACAGACGCCGCCGCCGCGAAGTCTCAGGAGCAAATCAACGACCTTGTCGATCGCACCGAGGAGACTGCCGCGCGTTACGCACAGGTACTCGCGGAAGCCAAGAGTTTCGAGCGGTACAACGAGAAACTGAGCGAACAGCTCAAAGCGCAACAGCAGGAGATCGCCTCGATCAAGCGGCAATTGCAAGAGATCGAAAACACCGCTCGGGAAATCAAGCCTCTGATGGAAAACATGGTCCAGTCACTGGCGCGATTTGTAGCGCTCGATCTACCGTTTCTGCCCAAGGAGCGCGCCGAGCGGGTACAAGATCTCGAGCATCTGCTAACGCGTGTCGACGTGTCGATCTCGGAACAGTACCGGCAGATCGTTGAGGCCTATTTGATCGAGCTCGAGTATGGACACACTCTTGGAGCCTACACGGGCCGCTTGGGCAGTGGTGAAGGCAGCCGGGCCGTGCAGTTCGTCAGGCTGGGTCGGGTCACCCTCATGTATCAGACCCTCGATGGCAAAGAGACCGGTTACTGGGACGCCAAGCAGAACAAATGGGTGGTTGCTAACGATTACGCCGAGGCATTTGAGACGGCGCTGAAGATGGCCAATAAGACGGGCGCGCCAGAACTGCTAACGGTGCCGGTGCCGGTACCGCAGGAGGCGCCATCGTGAGAAGATTTTCTTTCGCCGTCATCGGTATTGCACTCACGGCTCTGGTCACGACATCCGCCTTCGCGGCATCCGGGCCTGCGCCCTCGAATTCGCTCGACGCCTTGCTCAGCCGTGTTAAGGCCCAAGGCGAGGGCGAGCCGGCGCAGTTCGCCAAGCATCGGGCGGCATTTGCCGCGGCGTCCGCAGAAGAGCAGCAGGCGATGATGGAGCGCGCGCAGGCCGCGCTCGAGAAGCTCGAGGCCACATCGGCGCAGATCTCCCGGCAGTTTTCTAAGAATGAGCTCGAGATAGGCGCGCTCACCAACAAGCTCAATGAAAAAGCCGGGGCGCTGAAGCTCTCAGGGGTGTTCAGTGTTGCCCGGCAAACCGCGGCAGATGTCGCCTCGGTGCTTCAGGGGTCATTGATCGCCAGCCAGTTGCAGCCACCGCAGGGCGAGGCCGGCCGACTCGCGTTCTTGTACGCCCTCGCCGCGGGAGGGGAGAGCAGCGCTGCGACAACGGCGCAGCTCGATCGTCTGTGGTACGAGATGCAGCGCGCAATGACCGCCCAAGGCCAAGTCGTGCGCTACCAGGCCCCGGTGGTGCAAGCCGACGGCACGAGCGCCATCCAATCAGTCCTTAGGATCGGCCCGTTTACCGCGACTTCCGAGGGTCGTTTTCTGAAGTACATGCCGGAGCTTCATACGCTCAGTGTGCTGCCGCAGCCATTGCCGGAGGAGTTCCGCGAGCGCCTGTTTGGGTTCTTGGCCGCGACGAAAGGCTACGCACCGGTGGTGGCCGATCCGTCGCAAGGGGTGTTGCTCGGGCTGTACGTCGACCGTCCGACTTGGCTCGAGCGCATCAAGCTCGGACAAGAAGTGGGTTACGTGATTATCGCCATTGGAATTATCGGCGCGGTAGTATTCCTCATGCAGCTTGTCAGGTTGGTCGCCGTGAGGCTCGCGGTCGGCAAGCAGCTCGAGGAGCTCGATAACCCCAAGAGCAACAATCCGCTCGGTCGGGTACTGCTGGCCTTTAAAGGCGATCCGGATCGTATCGAGGAGGACGCCGATCTCGCCGAGCTGCGTATCACAGAGGCGGTGTTGCGCGAGGAGCCGAAACTCAATCGATTCCAAGCGTTTTTGCGCCTCGCTGTCGCCGCGGGTCCATTGCTCGGCCTGATCGGCACGGTGATCGGCATGATCATCACATTCCAGACCATTACTGAGACCGGCTCCGCTGATCCTCGGCTGATGGCCACTGGCATCGGCCAGGCGATGATTGCGACGGTGCTCGGCCTGGGGATTGCGATTCCCCTGTTGTTCGCCAATGCATTGCTGAGCTCGCTCTCGCAAACCGTGGTGCAGATTCTCGACAAGCAAAGCGCCGGTATGCTTGCCGAAAGGATCGAGCGGCAGCGCTATGCTTGATCAGATACCCATCGTGCGCGGCCTGATCGAGCTTGCTAATGCCGGCGGCCCCTTCGTCGTGTGGATTTTCGCGGCAGGGGTGTTGATGTGGGGGCTGATTTTGGATCGGGTCTGGTATTTCTATAAAGTGCTACCGCGCCAGGCCGCGGCCGTGCGGGCGCAGTGGGAGGCCCGCGACGAGCATAGCTCCTGGTGCGCGCGGCAAATCCGCGCGGCCATGATATCCCGGCTGAATGGTTCGATGACCAACGGCCTTACGGTGCTTGCGGTCTTGGTACCGATGTCGCCGCTGCTCGGACTGATGGGTACCGTTACCGGCATGCTGGAGGTATTCGACTCCATAGCTCTGCTGGGTAACGCCGATGCACAAAGCATGGCAAGCGGTGTGTCCGCGGCGATGATCTGCACCATGGCAGGGCTCGCCGTCAGCATCAGCGGGCTCTATCCGGTTTATTATTTTCGCAGGCGGGCCGTTCGGGAGACCGAGCTGCTGGCAAAAGACTTGAGCTTTTAACCATGCGTTTGCGTCGACGGCGCTCCCAAGCGGAAATCTCGACCCACGGCATCGATCTCGCGCCGATGCTGGATTTTTGCATCAACTTATTGATCTTTTTCATCATTACGGCGGTATTCGTGCATACCTCCGGGTTGATCGTCAATCGGCAAACCGATGTTCAGCAACAGGAGGAGAAGTCGAAGACAATCCAGGTTGAGATCAACAGCAACGGTGAAATCTGGATGGGCAACCGGCTTATCGATGTGCGCGCGGTGCGCGCCAACGTCGAGCGCATGCACGCGACCAACCCGGACGCCGGCGTGCTGATCGTTGCCGAGGGCGACGCTCCCACCGGCGTGCTGGTGCAGGTGGCCGATCAGGCACGCCAGGCCGGTATCTATAACATCAGCTTCGCGACCCGATAATGGGTGGCCTACAAGGCAGCGCAGGAGTTGAATGATGCGAGTACAGAGGCATACGCCTGAATCGGAGGACCACGGCATCGACCTCGCGCCGATGCTGGATTTCACGATCAACTTGTTGATCTTTTTCATTATCATCACGGCGTTTGTCAATGACCCGGGTGTCACGGTGGTAAAGCCCGATGCCGTTACCGCTGTAGAGCACGCAAGCGGCAACCTGCTGATCGCCATCCGCGAAAATGGCGAGATCTGGATGGACGGGCAGCAGGTGGAGCTGCGCAAACTGGAGGCGTGGATCGAGCGGCTACACATCCAACGCCCGGACGATACGGTGGTGATCATCGCGGATAAAGAATCCAATGCCGGAACAGTTGCGAAAGTCATGGACAAAGTGCGCGCCGGCGGTATCACCGATATCGCGATTGCCGCGGAGCCTATCGGCAAAAGCTGAGGTGGAGGAGGCCGTGCCGATGGTATTGAGGCTCACACTGACGATTCTGTTCGGCTGTGGCTTGGCAATAGGCTTGTTCTGGCTTTTGTGGCATATGACGAGCGTACCGGTCGATGCCGGCGACGTAGTAGCAGCGACAAGGATCGAATTCACCCGCATGCGCCACGATAGCGAAGTCCAGACCAAGATCAGGAAAAAGCCCGAACGCGAGCCGCCTCCTCCTGCGCCGCAGGTGCCGCAGATGACGTTTTCCTTCGCGAGTGTCGATAACGCGCAAATTCCCCCTATGATGCCGCAGGTAGCGATTGGTGGTGTTTCCGGCATTTCGCTGGGCTTGGGTGGTATGTACGTCCAACTCACCCCGCTCGTGCGTATTCCGCCCCAGTACCCCCGGCGGGCACTATTCGCCGGTATCGAGGGCTGGGTGGTCGTGCAGCTCACCATCACCGAGACCGGCCAGGTCACGAATGCAACCGTCGTCGACTCTGAGCCCAGCGGCGTTTTTGAAGAAGCCGCACTGAACGCCGTGCGGCGCTGGCGGTTCAAACCGGCGATCGAAGACGGTATAGCCGTCGTGAGTCGCGGGCAAGTGCGAATCAACTTCAGCCTCAACGAGAAGAGCTGAGGCATGGCTTGGTGCAACCGAGAGAAGTGGGTTTATGGCCTCGTAATTGCCTTGGCCGTATTGGCCGTAGCCCCGGTTGCGCTCGCCCAATCAAGCGACGACGACGGCGCGCCAAGAGTCATGAGCGCGTATACCGCCGAGATTGTCATTAAAGCCTCCGAGCTTGTGGACAAAAAGGATTACACCGGCGCGAGAAAAGTGCTTGGCCAATTGACCCTCTCCCAGCTCAACCCCTATGAGCGCAGCCGGGTCGAGCTGATTCTGGCCCGTATAGACAATATCCACGAAGACTACGCGTCCGCGCGCGGTCACCTGCAGCAGGCGATGGCCTCAGGCGGTCTGAACACCGAGGAAACCGGGCGCGTGCGCATCAACATCGCGCGGTTGTTTATGATCGAGGAAAACTGGGCGGCGGCCGCGGCGTTGCTCGAGGAATGGTTTAAGCACGCGAAGAATCCGGATTCGATTGCTTATTATTTGCTCGCCATCGCGTACTACCAGATGGGTGACAGCGCACGAGCTTTTGCCCCGGCGCAAAAAGCCGTCGAGCTCATGAAAGAGCCTCAAGCGGCCCAGATGGAACTACTGCTCGCGCTGTATCTGGAGCGTAAAGATTATAGCGAGGCGATCGAATTGAATGCGCGTATGGTTGAGACCTGGCCGCGCAATGAGTCCTACTGGTTGCGGCTCTCGTCCTTGTATCAGGCGGTCGAAAATTACGACATGGCGCTTGCCGTTCTGCAGGTGGCGTACAACGCGGGCTACTTCACGCAGGACTCGCAAACTCTGCGCCTCGCCGAACT
The DNA here is from genome assembly GCA_030452265.1 of Nitrococcus sp. Lineage (GTDB taxonomy): Bacteria > Pseudomonadota > Gammaproteobacteria > Nitrococcales > Nitrococcaceae > Nitrococcus. The sequence goes on along the minus strand of JAKDMQ010000073.1, from coordinate 1,111 downwards.
GCTGCAATACAACCATATTCCGCAGCGTTGCGCGCGCATTCTCGATGCAGCGCTCGCCAGCGGTGCCATCGAGGCAACGGCTGATAGTTACGAGAAGCTCGGCAACTGCTGGATTTCCGCGCGCGAGTTCGAAAAGTCCATTGCGCCGTTACGTCAAGCGGCGCAGCTTTCCGATGACGGCGAGCTGTACCTTCGCCTTGCCGAAGTGCAGTTGCAGAACGGTGATTGGAAAGGCGTAGCGAGCGCGGTGCGCAACGCAATTGACAAGGGTGATCTCGAGGATGGCGCCCACGCCCAGCTCATGATGGGTATCGCACTGTTCAAACGCGAGGAGCTGGAGGAGGCTCGTGAGTGGTTTGAGCGCGCGGCCCGCGACGAAGACTATCGGGACAATGCTACGGCCTATATCAATGCAATCAACGCCTGTGCGACAGATCCAGCAGCGGACTGGTGCCAGTGATTGGACTCAAGTGATCAACCGCACGTTGTTATGATCGACAAGCGTCGCTACCGACTCGCCATGGCGGCGATCCGCCGGGCCGTGTGCACATTGCTGCTTGCGGGTATCGTCGCGGCGCTGCTACCGCTGGGAGGTAGTGTTTGGGCGCAGGATGCCGAAGCCGAAGCCGCGGCACGTGCCAAGGCCGCGGCCGAAGCCGCGGCACGTGCCAAGGCGCGCGCCGAAACATTTTCTGAGCTTGCCGCGCAGGTGCGTGAGCTTCGTGCGCAGGAGGCGGCGATCGCGGCGCGGCGCGAGCGTGCTGCCCGTCAGAAGCTCGAAGAGCAGCAACAACTGTTGCGCGAGGCGCTCGCGCGCCGAGAGGCTGCCGAGGCACGCACCCACGTCCTCGATCGGCAATGGAAGAAAAACGACGCACGCATCGCCGAGCTCGGCGAATTGCTGGTTCAACACCAGGGCAATCTGGGCGAGCTGTTCGGAGTTACTCGCGAGGTCGCCGCGGATGCGGCGGGTGTACTGAAGGAATCACTGTTGAGCACGCAATTCGAGCCGGCTCCGGGACACCCGGAGCGATCCGAATTTCTGCTGCGCCTGGCGCAGGCCCATTCGCTACCGTCAATCAAAGAGCTGCAATGGCTGTGGTTCGAGCTG
>JAKDMQ010000291.1 GCA_030452265.1 Nitrococcus sp. | reverse complement strand
GCGCCCCCGGTTACAGGGTTGGTCAAATTGGGGGGGGTTCTGTTTTTGCACCCCCGGCGCGCGGGGGGGGCGTGCACGACGGTGCTAAGGCGATAGCTGTAATAGGGCTCGCTAAGACCAATGCCGGCTTTGATCGCGGTGGTCCCCACGATCCGAGCGCTGGCGCTCTCCTCGAGGACGAAAAAGTAGAACCGCTCTTCCCGCTCATCGGCTTCGCTAGGCGCGCGCGCGAAACTTCGCCGCGAATGCTCGATGCGCTGGCGCAGCGCGGCGCGCTCGCGCGGCAGTGAAGTGAGCCCAATCCCCGTACCTTCGACCAGCTGTTCCAGCGCTTGCAGATCGCCGGGCCCGATGGGTCGAATAATCATCATCTGCCTCACCCCCTGAACGCTTTGCCGTCGAGCCGGCCGCTCGCGAGTCCAAGCAGCAGCAACGCGCTCAGACGGCTGCGCTCGACCAGGCTCGCAAGCTCGACATATTCATCCGCGCTATGAAGGCCGCCGCCGATCACGCCCATGGTGTCAATATTTGGCAGACCGGCGGCACTGAGATTATTGCCATCGCAGCACCCCCCGGTATCACGCGAGACGATGGTGAGACCCAATGCCTGCCCGCAACCGCGCACGAGATCGAAAAGCCGTCGATGCGCCGTATCGAGGATCTTGGGCTGCCGCGCGAAATAACCGTGCAAGCTGAGCGTGATACCCTCGCGAGCATTGATCTCCTCCCTGATGGCCGCAAGGCGCGAGTGTATCCACGCCTCATCGCGCGGATCCGACAAACGGATATTGAATCGAACGACGGCTCGATCGGGCACTATATTGACCGGGCCGCCCGCGTGCGCGAAGCCCGGATTGAGCGTCACCCCAGGGCGGATGCCATTGAGCTCGTCGATGGCGATCACGAAATCGGCCGCCGCCCGCAACGCATTGCGCCCGCGGTGAGGCTCGCGTCCGGCGTGCGCCGCCCGGCCCTGCAGGAGGGCGGTGAAGTTACCGCTGCCCTTGCGCGCGGCGGCGAAGGCGCCATCCGCCATTGCCGGCTCGAAGACCAGTCCCAGATGATTGCGTTTGGCCGCCGCGCCAAGGTGCGCGGCCGAGCCCGGCGAGCCCAGCTCCTCATCCGGATTGAGCACCACCTCCCAACCGAGCCGGCCGGCCCAGGGACTACGCTCCAAGCATTCGAGCGCCTTGAGCATCACCAGCAACCCACCCTTGAGATCGGCCACACCCGGACCCTCGAGCCGCGTCGCGCTGATGCGCTCGGCGCGCTGAAAGCTATGCTCGCTACCGAAGACCGTATCCATGTGACCGACGAGCAGCACCTGCAGCGGCGCGCTCGGGTGCTTGCGCAGGCGCAGCAGCGGCCCAAGCTCGCAGGATCTGCGCTCGCCCTCATCACCAATTTGCACCATGGATTCGAGTGCTAGCCGCTGCGCCTGCCCACCCAGGGCGCCGAATAGGCGGGTAAGCTCGCTCGCCATACGCTCGAGTCCGACGATGTTATGGCTGCCCGAGTTGATAGCGACCAGCCGCACCAAGTCAGCCACCATGGCATCGTGCTGGGCCTCGATCCAATCGAGATATGGTATGAGGGCATTAGTATCGGCCACGATCATTCATCCTCGCCGGTTCACCGGCTCCAGCCGGGCTTTAGCCCATCAGGTCTTCCACCGGACCCGCGAAACAAGCACAATTTACGTCTCCCGTCAGCCTACTTGTTCCACAAAAACTGCGATACGGTCCGCAAATTTTAACTTTCCTTCTCCTTTGATTTCATATTTTTCCTATCATTCTTGTAAATATACGTAAAGGCGCCACGTGCGCGAGGCGGCATCTTGGGGGCAGACCAGGGAGGCTCTGATGAAGCGCCTATCCACGGGGGTTGACGGATTGGACGAAATCCTGCTTGGAGGGGCAATCCAGCAGCGCTCGTACCTGATCCGGGGTGGGCCTGGCTGGGGTAAGACGACCCTGGGCCTGCACTTTCTCAGCGCCGCCGATGCTCAAGAATCGGTTCTGTACATCGGCTTCCAGGAGCGGGAGCAACAACTGCGCCACAACGCCGCCTCGCTTGGGCTCGACGTCTCGGCTATCACTTTCCTGAGCCTCGCGCCCGACGCGCAGTTCTTTACCGCAGCGCAGGGCTACGACGTTTTCTCCCCCGAGGATGTCGAGCTGCAACCTCTAGTAGAGTCAATTATACAGGCGATAGAGCGCTATAACCCAACCCGGGTGTTCGTCGACGCCCTGACTCAGCTTCGATTGCTCTCGGCGGACATTTTCCAGTACCGCAAGCAGATGCTGTCGTTCCTGCGCTATCTTACTCAGCGGGGCGCGACCGTATTGTTCTCCTCCGAGAGCAGCCGCGAGCTGCCGGATGACGATCTTCAGTACATGGCCGATGGCGTGATCAATCTGGAATCAGGCGCTTGCGGGGCGGCTCTCCGGGTATCGAAGATGCGCGGTTCGGGTTTTCGCGGCGGCAGGCATCACATGCGCATCGGCGCCGGCGGCTTGAAGGTCTTTCCGCGCATGACCCCACCGACCGCCCGGTTAGCCGATTTCGCACCGCGGCCTTGGCGCACTGGGGTGAAGAAGATCGATGACCTTCTCCATGGTGGCCTGACGGCAAGCACGGTTTCCTTGATCACCGGGCCATCCGGTATCGGCAAGTCAACCTTGGCCTCCCTGTTCATTGCCGAGGCGGCGCGTCAGGGGCAGCGGGTCGCGGTATTTCTGTTCGAGGAAGAGCTCGCCTTCTTCCTGCGCCGCGCGAAGGATCTTCGGGTGCCGCTGGAGGCGCCCCTTGCCGATGGCCGGCTCAGCATCGAACAGGTGGAGCCCCTGCGCTACCTCGCCGATGAGTTCACCATGTGGGTGCGCCGGCATGTCGAAGAAACCGGCGTCAAAATGGTCGTGCTCGACAGCGTTGCCGGCTTCGAGCTTGCCGTGGAGGGCGAAGACGTCAAGACACGCTTGCACGCGCTCTGCAAGACCTTGGCCCGCCAGGGCGTCATGGTGCTGCTGATCAACGAGATCGAGGCCATGACCGGAGAATTCCGCGTCTCGGAGAAGGGCATCAGTTATCTCACGGACAATGTGATCTTCCTGCGTTACATGGAAACCGGCGGCTGCCTCCAGAAGGCCATGGGCGTTCTCAAGAAGCGGCTCGGCAGTTTTGACAATCGGCTGCACACGTTTGAGATCGGACCAGAGGCATTCAAGGTCGGCGAGCCGATTCAGGGCTTGCGCGGAGTACTAATGGGCGCCCCAATGCCGCTGGAAGAGGCATGATGGCCAGGTGTACTTGGCGCGGATCGAGTGATGGACCGATTTGGACCGGGGGCTCGGAAGTATTAGCGGAAAATCACTGCGAGCGAGTCCTGCTGTTGACTTGCTCGGGCGGCAATCGGGAGCTGCTCCTGGCACATCTGCGCCGGCGCTACGAGGTGCTGGAGCCGGATGAGCCGGTGCTCTCTTTGGTAAAGTTCGACCTCGCCGTCGTCGAGGCGCGCAGTTTCTGGCAATGGCGCCACCACCTCATGGAGGCCAAGCGGAGGGAGGAACCCGCGTTTCTGCCCGTGTTGCTCATACTCCCACAGCGCAACAGCCGATACCGGCTCAAAGATTTTCCTGATTACGCACGAGTCACAGCTATAGTTAGCGCTTTCTGGTATAATATAA
>JAKDMQ010000290.1 GCA_030452265.1 Nitrococcus sp. | reverse complement strand
GGGGGGGCATCCGGCCCGGGGGGCCAGGGCTAACGGCCCCGGGCGGGGGCTTTGGGGGCGTGTTGCCCCGCGCTCCTAGAGTGCTGGGGGCTATATCGGAACAGAGGCGCGGTCAAGTCTAGGTTAGTCCGCTATGTAGAAAGCAAAGATGATATCTTCTTGAAAACCATCATTCCTAGCAGAAAGGCTACGAAGCAATATCTTGGAGACAAGTCATGAACAAAATCAAACTTGATGTGGAAGAAAAAGAGATTCTGCGTAATTTCGCAGCAGGAGAGCTTAAGTCCGTTTTAACACCGCAACGCAGGAAGCAACTTGCGAAAGCCGCTGAGGAGACTTTCAAGAAAGATAAACGTATCAATATCCGCCTATCATCACGTGATCTGGAGGCTATACAAAGACGGGCGCTAGAAGAGGGCATCCCCTATCAAACACTTGTGTCAAGCATTCTTCACAAATATGTATCAGGCTGCTTACACGATGTGACCGCTAACAAGTTGCCCAAACTGAACGCGCGCTAAAGCGCAGCCTCGTTGCCTCTTGGATTACCGAATCGGCTAGGGTGGCTTTGAATCGCCCGCAGCACGCCCTCGGCGATGCGCCTCGGCCGCTCGCCGAGGCCCGCCACCTGCCCCGCCCCTCCCCGGGGGTCGACTTCGAGAACCTTGGTCCTTGGCTTCACCGGCACGCCGTCCCGCGTCAAACCTCTGAGCATTCCGGCAATCGGTGCGCCAAGGGCAAGGCCGTCGATGGAGGCCACGACCTCGCCTTCCTTTACCAGGTCGCCGATCTGGCAACGGGTGCGGAAACGTCCGCCGGTCGGCGCGTAGACGTAGCGGTCCCTGGCATGGCCGGCGATCGGGCGCGGTTCCCCGGCCAGCGCCAATGTCGCGCCCGCCGTTATCACCCGGCCGAGAGCGTCCCAGCTCGTCTCAACGGCGATATCGACGTGCTCGCCGACGACGAAGCCGGGGCCGAGCCCAACCGTCAGCGGTGCCATCCCGCGCTGGAGCTCGGCCGCGTCGTGTTTGCGCATGCGTGCATCGACCATCGCCTCCGGCCGAAGAATCTCGATCAGTGCCGCCAGCTCACCCGTGCAGACGGCGATCAGCTCACGCGCACCCAGGAGCCCAGGCAGCGCGGCATGATCGTCGACCCGCAGCGCCGTACAGCCGGCGAGCGACGCTCGGCCGTCGAACACCGCATCGGCAAACGCCATCCGCCGCCGGGTCGTGGTCGGCGCCGGCCGGTCGTGCAAGACGACGGCGAACCCCGCGCAAAAGAGCCGATGCGCCACGGCCGAGCCCACATCGCCGACGCCCCGCACCAGCACCCTGGGGCCGGAAGCCGCGGCCTCGCTTTCGCCGTGGCGCGCTGCCTCAGGCGGCTGCATGTTGCGCGTTCCTGCACTCATTGCGAAACACCCGCGGTGCCCGGCGATCGTGGCTTCGCCGCCTGGCATGGCGGGCGCTGCCGACCGCCGACAGGGAACACGCACGTCTCCCACTCGGAATTGGGCCAAGGTGATGCCGAGGACTACTCATGGCGCCAGATTTTGATCGCCGAGAGCAGCAGAATGACGGCGAGTATCGGTAGTAGAACCGCACTTGGCACGACTCCAAGCAACATACCGCCGATAAAGGCGCCTATGATCGAGCCGGCAGCCATGATGAGCACAAAGGCACGGTTCTGTCCCAGGACCACAAAGCTGCTATCCCGGCTGTAGCGCGTGAATGCGACGATCATCGTCGGCAGGCTGATGGCCAGAGACAGGCTTCCGGCCAGTTTTATGTCGAGCCCGAACAACAGGACCAATGTCGGAATCAGCAATTCACCACCCGCCACACCAAGCACGGCGGCCGCAATGCCGATGGCAAAGCCGGCCACGACGCCAACGATCGCTTGGAAAACGCCGCTGAGCGGCGGCCCCGCGGCGGTTGGGTCGTGAACGAACAGCAGCACGACGGCGATCATGACCAGCAGCGCGGCGATTACACGGTAGAGGGTCTGGGAGCGCACGCGGGTGGCCCAGCTTGCACCTAGCCAAGCTCCCAGAAGGCTCCCCGCCAGCAGGTTGACGATAACCGGCCAATGCGCCGCCACGGTGCTCAGCGGCACGGCGGTCGTACGGAAGAGAAGCGCGGCAGCGACGACGACGAGGCTCATGGCCTTATTCAGGATAATCGCCTGCAGCGCGGCGAAGCGGAAAACGCCAATCAGCAAGGGTAAGCGAAATTCCGCGCCACCCAGGCCGATCAGCCCGCCGAGGGCACCGATAATGGCGCCGCCACCAAAGGCGGCAAGCGGATTTTTGGTTTTCTCTACTGAGGTAGCCACGGGCACACTCATATGTATCCTCGATACCGTTATTTGGCTAAGCCGACTAAAGAAAGCCTGCCGCCGTATACGAGTCAGGCCAGCTTGGGCGCAGCTCGGTAGGTTGGGGTGAGCTTGCGAACCCCAACGTTCGCCCCAACGCGGCCCTATGTCCCCGGCGGCCCGATAAAGCGATTCAACTCGGAGACGGTTGCGGCGAAATCTGACTGGATCATTCCGGCCGCGGAACACTCCAGCGTCTCCTTGGATCCATCCGCTGCCGTTCGTTCAAGGCGCAGTGAAGGTACCCCTCGGCGGTGAATCCACTCCGCGAGGACCCGCACGGCGGTGGGCCCGATGGCCAGGTGGCTAAAAGATAAACCGGTCACAACATCTGATCTAGCGTTCGCTCCATCCCGGATTGCGGTTTCGATCTGCATGTCCACGCCCTCGAGCGCAAAGCTGTCCAGCAATTCCAGCAAATCCCCGTTCAGGGGTTCGCTGCTCGAGACGCGAATTCTCGCCTCGTCAATGTTCGTCGGATACCTTTGCGCATTCCCGGTTTCTGATACTGAGAGAGCAACAGACATGTTCATATGCATACCCGATATAGTTTTGTGGCTATCTCGGTCAAAGGTAGCCTGCCGCCGTATGCAGGTCAAGTCCGCTTAGGCGCAGTTCGGTCTACGCGGGCTCGCCCGCCTCTGGTTTGGCACCAACGTTAGGCGCGCCATCCGCGACAGGGCTATAATTTCACTATGTTCCAGTTTCCGGACGCGGATGAGCGAGCTCGGTACGTTGGGGTGAGCTTGCGAACCCCAACGGTTGCGCCAACGCGGCTACCAAACGTGTTGGGGTTCCTCCGTCACCCCAACCTCTCATAGCTCGTGTCAAGTCCATTTTTTACGATATTTCCGGTGCCTTTAGGCACACGAAATCATCAACCTGTCGTATACGCTAAAAAATGCACAGGAGGTTGCGATTTCGGCGCCAATAGTTCGTTCGAGCGCGGGGTTTCTTCCCGGAAGGCAGCCATGGGGTCGACTGATCCTCTCGCATCGGATGTCCACATCGGTGGCATCGAATCAGTTGCATTGAGTATCTTGTCCCATGGGTCTTCCAGCGGGCTGCCTCGGGACTACGGCTGAACCTCTCATGGGTTGCAGGTTGGGGAGAAGGTCAGCCCGAAGGAAGAAACCGGTACGCTCATTTGCGCTGTGCTGGTCAGGTCATGAGGTTACCTCATTCGTTCATTGCGATAAGCCCACGGTTTTTTTCGTCCATCCGTTGGTTAGCGTGGTCTGTCGTGGTGCCCGGCCCCGCCCGGGGGAGCCCCGGGGGGGCGGGCCCCCCCGCCGGCGCGCCCCCCCCCCCGC
>JAKDMQ010000289.1 GCA_030452265.1 Nitrococcus sp. | reverse complement strand
CGCGATCTCGAGACCGCCGAGATCGCCATCAAAGCCGCGCAGACCGGCCACCTCGTGCTCTCGACATTGCACACCAACGACGCCCCGCAAACTTTGGCCCGGATGGCCAACATGGGGGTTGCGCCGTACAACGTTGCCTCGTCGGTGAGCCTGATCATCGCCCAACGGCTAGCTCGGCGGCTTTGCAAACACTGTAAGCAGCCGGTCGATATCCCCAAAGAGGCTCTGCTCAAGGAGGGCTTTGCCGAGGACATGCTCAATGGGCTAGTAGTCTATGGCGCGAAAGGCTGCGAGCAGTGTGCCGAGGGCTACAAGGGCCGGTTGGGTATCTATCAAGTAATGCCAGTCACGGAGGCCATGGGGCGAATCATCATGGAAGGCGGCAACGCCATGCAGCTCGCGGAGCAGGCCGGCCGCGATAAGGTCAGCAGCCTGCGCCAATCAGGTCTCCTCAAGGTCAGGCAAGGCGTAACGAGCCTGGAAGAGCTCAATCGGGTAACGGTGGACTAAAACCATGGCGGCAAAGACAATCAAGCTGACGAGCTTCATCTGGGAGGGCGTCGATCGTAATGGGCGCAAGATCAACGGCAACAGCCAGGCCGAGAACGTCACGAAATTACGTGCCACTCTGCGCCAGCAAGGGATCGCTGCGCAGAAGGTGCGGCGCAAGTCGACTCTGCTGAGCGTGGGTCAGGGGCCGCGCAAAAAAAAGATCACCGCCGGTGATATCGCGGTGCTTACCCGCCAGCTCTCTACCATGCTGAACTCCGGCGTGCCCTTGGTTCAGGCATTCGACATTATCGGGCGCGGCCACGAAAATCCGAGCATGCAAAAGCTCGTGCTGGGCGTCAAAGACAATATTGAAGCCGGCGTCAGCCTTGCCGAAGCCCTGCGCAAGCAGCCACGGCATTTCGACGATCTGGTCTGTAATTTGGTTGCCGCCGGCGAGCACGCCGGTGTGCTGGACACTCTGCTCGACAAGATTGCCACCTATAAGGAGAAAACCGAGTCCATCAAGAAAAAAATCAAAAAGGCGCTGTTCTATCCGACTGCCGTGCTGGTCGTCGCCTTCATCGTCACCGCCATCCTGTTGATCTTCGTGGTGCCCCAGTTCGAAGAGTTGTTCCGCGGCTTTGGCGCGGATCTGCCCGCCTTTACCAGGATGGTCATCGATCTCTCGGATGCCTTTCAGAAGTACTGGTGGCTCATCCTCGGCGGGCTAGTCGCCGCCGCAATGGCATTCGCGCACGCCCATAAACGCTCGCGCAAACTCGCCCATTGGGTGGATCGGGCGTCGCTGCGCATCCCGGTCATCGGCGCGATCCTGCGCAAAGCCGCGCTTGCCCGTTTCGCCAGGACGCTCTCGACGATGTTCGCCGCCGGTGTGCCGTTGGTGGATGCGCTCGAATCCGTCTCCGGTGCCACCGGCAATCGCGTCTATGGTCAGGCGGTGCGCGCCATGCGCGAGGAGGTGGCAGCCGGGCAGCAACTACAGTGGGCCGCGGGCCGCACGGGGCTTTTCCCGCATATGGTGGTGCAGATGATCGCGATCGGCGAGGAAGCGGGCTCGCTGGACTCCATGCTGGCCAAGGTCGCCGATTTCTATGAGGAAGAGGTCGACAATGCAATCGACAGCTTGAGCAGCCTGCTCGAGCCACTGATCATGGTCGTGCTCGGTGTTCTGGTCGGTGGTCTGGTCATTGCGATGTACCTGCCCATATTCAAGCTCGGCTCGGTGGTGTAAGCGCGTACCGTGACCGCCACGTAAACCGATGAAAGCATGCGAACATGACTGCATCCGCCATAATCGATCTGCTGCAAACGAGCCCCATCGTTGTCTTGCTCGCAAGCTTTGTGCTTGGTCTCGTAGTCGGCAGCTTCCTCAACGTGGTCATCGTGCGCCTGCCGTGCATGATGAACCGCGATTGGCGCGCGCAATGCGCGCAGCTCATGACGAGCACGTCGGCCGTGCTGGCACACTCGGCTGACAGCGAGCGTTTCGACCTGCTCACCCCGCCATCGCACTGCCCCCTGTGTCATCACCGTATTCGCCCCTGGGAGAACATACCGCTCGTTAGCTATCTGCTCCTGCGCGGGCGCTGCTCGAGCTGCACGGCGCGCATCTCACCGCGCTATCCAGCCGTAGAGCTGCTCACCGGCCTCCTCTCGGTCATCGTCGTGGCGCATTTCGGTGTTTCCACCGCGGCGCTCGCCGGCTTGATCCTGACCTGGGTGCTCATCGCGCTGGCCGGCATCGATCTCGACCATCAGCTACTGCCCGACGATCTTACGCTGCCGACTTTATGGTTGGGGCTACTGCTCAGCTTGGTGCCCGTTTTCGTTCCCGTAGACGCGGCCATTATCGGTGCCGCATCCGGCTATCTTACGCTGTGGGGTATTTATCATCTGTTTCGCTGGCTCACCGGGAAACAAGGCATGGGGCATGGCGACTTCAAGCTGCTCGCTATGCTCGGTGCCTGGCTCGGCTGGCAGTCCCTGCCTCTGATCGTGCTTCTTGCCTCGGTCGTTGGCGCCGCGGTCGGCATTGCCTTGATCGCGGGCCTGGGCCGGCACCGAGATCAACCCATACCCTTCGGCCCCTTCCTCGCCACCGCCGGTTGGATTTATCTGATATGGGGCGAGGATCTCACGCAAACTTATCTTGCCCTCGGCGGGTTGCCTCGCTAAACCTGCTCTGAAAGCCGCCTCCACCGCTTTGCAAAGTAGACAGCCGGAGTGCTGATGCACTCGCCATCTTGCGGGGGGCGTGGTGAAATAGCGTATTCGGCGATACTGATGTTTGCACATGCATTGCCGGAGCGGGGCGGGGTGCTCTGTCGGGACCATCGGTGGCAAGGTGGCGCAGAATGTTGATTGTTGGGCTTACCGGCGGAATCGCAAGCGGCAAGAGCACGGTCAGCGCAGGTTTTGCCGCGCGCGGGGCGGAAATCATCGACACCGATAGGCTTGCCCGGGAGGCGGTTCACCCGGGCAGCGAGGGGTTAGCAGGAATCGTCGCCCATTTCGGCAATGCCACCCTCACCCCTGGCGGTCAGCTCGACCGCGCGCAACTGCGCCGTCGCGTGTTTGCTGATCCCGCCGAGCTGGCGCGGCTCAATAGCATTGTCCATCCCCTGGTCCGCGCCCTGGCCATTGAACGACTCGAGCAGCGGGAAGGCCCTTACACGATACTCGTCGTGCCGCTGTTGCTGGAGAGTGGAATGGTCGATCTCGTGGACCAAATTCTGGTGGTGGATGTCCCGGTGATGCTGCAACGCCAGCGCCTGCTGGCCCGCGGCGATGTCGCAGGCGAGGAGATCGATCTCATTCTCGCGGCCCAGGCTTCCCGCGCCGCACGGCTGACGGCGGCGCATGACATCATCGATAATTCCGGCTCGCTAGCGAGCCTTGATGCCGCGATAGACCGCCTGCACGCGCGTTATCTGCACAGGGCGCAGTATTCGACTGAGTGCTAACATTACCGGTACACGCTCGCGGATGCCCAGAATCAGCCGGGTAAACGAGGTTTTGCAATGTCTGAGCAAGAGACGCCTTCTGGATTACGCTACGAGGATTTGGAAATCGGCAAAGGGAAAAAGGCAACCGGTCGCGGAGAAACCGTGTTTGTTCATTATACTGGCTGGCTTGAGAATGGCACCAAATTTGACTCGAGTCATGACCGTGGTGAGCCGCTCGAGTTT
>JAKDMQ010000072.1 GCA_030452265.1 Nitrococcus sp. | reverse complement strand
AAAGCGCCGCCGATAGCGCCGGTGCCGCTCCTGTAGGCTTTGGGGATCATCTCCGTGCACTACGATCAGCACTCCGCCTGGCAGGTCGAGGCTTGCCTCCCGCGGCAGCGTTGCCAGCATCTGGTGCTCGGCCGCGGGCCATTTCTCCGGAGTGTCGTTGTTGCCGCGAATTGCGACGACCTTTTCCCGAGGCTGCAGCGCGAGCAGCACATCGGCACCGCCGATGTCGCCGGCATGAATCGCAACGTCACAGTGACTCACCCGATCCCGAATGCGGGGATCGAGGAAACCATGGGTATCCGCAAGAATGGCAACTCGCATAGAGAGGTCCGACGGCGTGATTAGCCAGGGAAGCGCTGATTTAAATGAACATCATATCATTCGATTCCCGAGCCAAGCGAAAAGCGCCGACAAGTTAAGCGTTTTTACAGGCTTATGCAAGCTACGTGGTAGGATCGGCTGGAACGCCAAGCACTTCTATAGCTTCTGCCGCCGTTGCTACATTTATCTCTCGGTTGGGGTGAGCTTGCGAATCCCAACGTTTGCCCCGACCTTTGTCCCAATGCTGCTAGCGCGGGTGTTGGGGTTCCTGCGCCACCCCAAGCTAGGGGCTGTATGTGACGCCCGCACGGAAGGCATCCAAATGCGTCTTTCAACAAATGCCAGGAAACCTGAATGCTGCGATTGAGCTCCACCGCGGCAACGTTGGTGCTGGCATCGCTCGTTGCCCTCGGTCCCTTGGCGACAGATATGTACCTGCCGGCGCTGCCCGCCATGGCAAGGACGCTGAACGCAGCGCCGCAGGACGTGCAGCTCACTCTGAGCGTGTACATGATCGGCATTGTCTTGGCTCAGCTCGTCTACGGCCCGCTCGCCGATCGCTTCGGACGCAAACCGCTGTTGCTGGTAGGGCTGCTGATCTTCACCCTGGCAAGCCTCGGCTGCGCGCTGGCGCGCTCCATCGAGGCCATGATTGTCCTTCGATTCCTGCAGGCGCTGGGCGGCTCGGCCGGCCCGGTGCTCGCGCGGGCAGCGGTGCGCGACGTGCATGGCCCGCTGGGGGCCGCCCGCATCCTCTCCTATCTCGGCGCCGCCACGGCGCTCGCGCCGGCATTGGGCCCGATCGGCGGCGGCTATCTGCTGGTCGCTTTCGGCTGGCCGTCGGTTTTCATCTTTCTCGCGGGCTACGGGCTTGCCGCGACGGCGTTGCTCTACTTTGCGCTGCCGGAGCCACTGCCGCCAACCTTGCGCCAGTCGATGCATCCCCTTGCCATCGCCCGCAACTACCGCTTGCTCCTCCGGCATCGAGTTTATGTGGGCTACGTGCTCACCTGCGCCTTCACTTTCGCCGGGCTGTTCGCCTTCCTCTCCGGGGCCTCGTTCGTGCTCATCGGGTTCTTTGGCGTTGCGGAGCAGCACTTCGGCTACTACTTCACTCTCGCCGTGGGTGGGTACTTGAGCGGCACGATGTTCGCCGGTCAATTGAGCCACCGGCTCGGCATCAACCGATTGCTGCTGATCGGCTGCGTGATCGCCACGCTCGGCGGCACTCTGATGGCCGCGCTGGCGCTAGCGCAGGTGTTCACGGTGCTGGCGGTGATGCTGCCGATGATGCTGTACATGATGGGAGTCGGCATCGTCCTGCCGCAGTCCCTGGCCGGCGCCATCGGACCGTTCCCGCAAATGGCGGGTTCCGCCTCAGCCCTGCTCGGCGTAGTTCAGATGTCGGTGGCGGCGGCTGCCGGCGTGGCTGTCGGCCATCTGCACAGCGGCACCCCGCTTGCCATGGCCGCGACCATCGCGCTCATGGGCGCAGCGGGGCTGGTGAGCTTTTTCGCGTTGGTGTGGATGCCGGGGCGGGTGGCGCGGGTGTGCGAAGCAAACGATGGGTAGGCAGGAGACCTCGGTATCGACGCTTCTTAGAGCCTGTCCTTATCCGGGGAATGCCGACGCCATAGAAAGGAGGTCCGCCCGGCCGGCACCCAGCGTCCGCGCGACATCCCGCCAGGGTGCAATTGCCGTGCGCACTTCGCCAACGAGTCGGTTGGCGCTGGCTACGCCGAGTCCATAGAGGCCCGCGCTCGCCAGCGCCAAAGACAAATCCGGAGCGGCCGAGATCTCATCGATTGCAAGGGCATGGGTCGCCTTCTCCGGCATTGGGTTAACGTCATAGGCGGGCGTGAGCCGGATGCCGCCGGGCGTAACGAAAAACCCGTGGTTGCGCAGATGGTCGTCTCGATTGCTTACGAGAATATTGAACACCACACGGCGAAAGAGCTGTTCCAGATCTTTTTTGAGCTCATAGGTTCCGTGGTCATCGAGCACCTGGACGATATCAAGATAGCTGGCCTCCATGCCGTCGGACTTTTGCGTGAAGCTCATTGCCGATGCGAACGGGATGCGCCGGCACCCGTAGCGGTCGAACCGGCGCACGCAAAACGTGTGGAATCGTGGTCCGAACCGATAAAGGGTGCTGTCCGCGGTCGTAATCCCCGCGTTTGCGGCCAACCGGGCGAGGACCCTCTCCCAAAGCGCGACATCGCGCTGATCATCTCTGGCGGGAAACTTGGCAATCCAAAGACTGCCATCGATCATGCGGAAGCTGCATTTCGGCCGCGCACCGCCAAGCGAACTGCCCGGCGCGACCAATACGCGAATCCAGCGATCGAGTGCGTCTAAGTCGCCGTGCTCGAGTGCGGTCTCGAGCTCACGTGAGGCCGCTTCCAGGGTGCGTAACTCCGTAATCGGTGGCACGGGTTGTGGGCTATCGTCGAGATACACGTTGCCTTCGGGCGTCCGCAGCCGGAGCGCACCCATGCGAGTTTCGTCCTGGACGCCGAGAAGATAATCCCATGCGGTTAACGCCCGTGGCCTTCGCCCTTGCTCATAGGCGCGAAGATCCTCCCTGCGCTGCATCAAGACGCGTCCCCACCGGTCTGGCGAACTATCTTCGAACAAACCAAAATTCTCCCGTCCGGAAGCCGGGAACTGGGGGTCGGAATAGGAGCCGATCATGGGATCCAATACGAGAAACTCGGGCGAATCGAGCCAAACGCGTTCGTGCTCGAAACGCAAGGTGCCGCGCTCGCGAGAGAGCCGCCCGATGAGCCTCGGTCCGGCGTCCGCGATGGGGCCGAGGTCGACGGAGATCTCGCCGAACGCGGCTGGGTCAGCCATCGCACTGTTCCGTTGAACGCCTGCCTCGAGGTGCGCGCCGGGGGATTCTCAGCCCGGCGTCTTGCAGGCGTCTTCCTAACTCGTCGTCAGCGGCCACAGCGTCAACGTCGTCATCCAAGCCATAGATGCTCAATAGCCGCAGTACGGTGGCGAACGCGACCGAAGGGTCGCCATTTTCGATGCGTGACAGGGTCGAGCGGGACACACGCGCGCGCGCCGCCACCAACTCGCTGGGAAGCTTACGCCGCAGCCGAGCCTTTCGGAGCCGATCCCCCAAGGCGCGTGCGCGGCGCGCCAGTCTGGGCGGTAGAGGGTCGGTTGGTTTCTTCATAATGCTGCATTGATAGCACGACATCCGCTAACTTGTACAGCTAATGAGACATTAGAGAAGCGGGGGCTGATCCGTCCGCTGGAGCGCAAGTTCGGACAGCTTATATGCTCCTAACGCAATCGGTACCTGAAATGGTGCGCAGCTTACGAGGTACTAGTAAGTTTAACGATCCAGCCAATTCAAAGGTGACCTTGATGCGATTGACGCAATGGCAAGCCATGACCATCCGGCGAGGGGTGAGGCGAGTATTCGGAGCGCAGGCGAGCGTCTGGCTCTTCGGCTCCCGGGTAGACGACCAATGCCGCGGCGGGGACATTGATCTGTATATCGAGGCGCCCTGCGAGCCCGACCAAATTCTGTACCTGGAGGGCCAACTGTACGCCTTCCTGCAGCGCTCGCTTGGCGAGCAGCGCATCGATATCCTCGTGCGTTCCATGGCCTCCTCGCCAATTCCGATACATGAGGAGGCAAGGCGCAAGGGAGTTCGGCTGTGACCGCGATGTCGGATAAGGTGCGCAGGCTGTGGCAAATCATTGAGTTGGTCGCCCGCCAAGATGAGCATTTACAGGGCGTTCGGCGCCGGCTCTTCGGCGCGATGAATCCCGAGGCGGTTAATGGCGACTGGGTAGCCCGGACGCTTGCCAGCGCCGAGGGAATCGACAGGATAGAATCCTTTGGCGCCAAATTCGCGCGCATGCAGGATACGGTGATGGATAAGCTGCTGCCACAGTTTCTCGCCGCCGTCGGTGAGAAGCCTGGCACGGCCATCGACAACCTCAATCGCGCGGAGCGGCTGACCCTGGTGCGAAACGCCGACGATTGGCTAGCCATGCGCCGGCTTCGAAACCGCCTGGTGCACGAGTACATTGATGAGCCGAAGGAGATGGCCCCGGCACTGCAACGGGTGAGGACATTCACCGACGAGTTGCACCGAACCTACGCGGCCATTCGCGACTATGCGGCAAGCCACTTGGAGTCCGGTTAAACCCGAGAGCCGACCGAAACCCTGTCGGCTGACCGCTCCCTGACCCTGCTGTCACCGCTTGCCCACGAAGGCGACATCTAGCGCACAGTCGGTACCACCTCTACTCGGAGGCGATCGATGCGCGATGAGCACACCGCGAACAGTCAGGGTGAGTGCCAACACCGGACCCATATTCAATTGCGTTCTCGACCACCAACGCTATAAAATGACCAACTAACTAGTCAAATCAGGTTTTCGACTATGAATACTCTGGTCAATCTAGCGGATGCTAAAGCGCGCTTGAGCGAGCTAGCCGAAATGGCTGCGGCGGGTGACACGGTGGTGATTACCAAGCGCGGCAAACCGGTAGCGCAGCTCACCCGGTTACAGACACCGCTTAAGCCAGTGGAGCTCGGAATTCTTCAGCGGCTGACCCGATCGATGCCGGCACAAACCGAGGATGCCGGCCGCTTCATGCGCCGCCTTCGCGACGAGGCGCGCTATTGAGCCACTACCTGGATACCAGCCTACTCGTAGCCGCGCTGACCAACGAGGCGCGTACGCAAGACGTGCAGGCGTGGCTGGCAGCCCAGCGGCCCGAACAGTTAACCATCAGCGAGTGGGTTATCACCGAGCTCTCCGGCGCGCTTTCCCGCAAAGTACGAACCGGGCAATTGGCCGCGGCCCACCGAGCGGAGGCCTTGGCAGTCTTTACCGCCCTGGCTGAGGAGTCTTTCGCGGTGCTCCCGGTGTCGCGCCTCGAGTTTCATACCGCAGCCCGCTATGCGGATCAGCACGCCACCGGGCTGCGCTCGGGCGATGCCCTGCACTTGGCGGTCGCTGCAAACCATGGCGCGCGCATCCAGTCGCTTGACCGCGGCCTAGTGCAGGCGGCACAAGCCCTCGGAGTGAGCGCAGCCTTGCTGTAGGGGTAGAAGCAGCGCACTGCGCGACGAGGCGCGCTATTGAACCACTACTGCCTCGGTTATCAGCGAGCGGCGCGCGCGTATTGATGTGCGCACTGGCTGCGTGGAGCTGCAAGTCGCAACGCGACTGCGCCATAATCAAAGAGTGCGTATCATCGACGGGCCGTTTGCGGGCCACGAGGCGCTGTTCTGTGCCCACCGCGGCGATGATCGCGCGCTCGTTCTGCTCGATGTCATGCGGCAGTCCCAACGCCTGACATTGCCAGAGAGCGCACTGGCCGAGGCCTGACAGGCCAAGTCAGGGCACGAACAATCAATGCCATAGCGTTTGGGGGCGACACCCCAGGCGGTAGCGTGCCCGCGGAAACGTCGAGCAGCCGCAAACAACACGCTTTACAATGCGCGCTTCTGTGACTAAGAAAACTTGAGTTGTGGGGAGCCGATGAACGACCACCGCAATGTGGCGCGGCAGGACGATGCCGCCGTATCCGACGCCGGCTTAGAGGCGCCTGCGGACGACGAAATCAGTTTGTTCGACCTGTGGGCTGTGCTGGTGCGGCGCAGGTGGTTGATGGCCGCTGTCTTTCTGATCGTGTTCGTGCTCACTTTCGCATATGCGCTTCTGCGGCCGGATCTCTATACCTACAGCGGTAGCCTTGCGATAGGGCAGATCATCGAAGGCGACGGCCTCGTTCCTATCGAGCCGCCAGAGGTGGTGCAGGGCAAGCTGGCGCAGATATACATCCCAGCGGTAATCCGCGAGCACACGGATTCTGCTCCGACAGGCGCGCGCCTAAACGCGGCGGTGAATGACGATATCGCTATGGTAACGCTGACCGCGGAGGCCCCAGCGGAGCAAGGCACGCGCTACATCACGCTCATCGATGCCGCCGCGCAGCAGGTGATCGCGGCGCACCAGCAGCGGATCGCCTCAGCGCGCGAGACCGCCGAGGCTACCGTGCGGCAGCTCGAGGAGACTCTCGCGACGTATCAGGGGCTGATTGGCGACCTGCGCGAGCAACGGGCGCACGCGAAGAGGCAGGTGGCCGAGCTCAATACGCTGCTGAACGAAAGCGACAACGGACAGTCGGCAGGACTCGTGACGCTGATGCAGAATCTAATTACCTCACTGCGCGAGCAGGTGCAATCACTGGGCAAGCAGCTCGTGGAGCTGCTCTCGGCGCGGGCTCCGGTGATGGAGAAGTTGACGGCGCTGCGCTCGCAGCTCCCTGCCATGGAGCCGACCCGATTGGTAGCGCAGCCTGCCCAGTCGCTCCGCCCAAGCGGCCCGGGCAGTTTTGTCATTATTGCCCTCGGCGCGATTCTCGGCGCGATGCTGGCGGTGTTTGCCGCCTTCGGTTTTGAGTTCGTTACGCGGGCGAACTCGGCCATCCGGAAAGGGAAAGCGGGATAATCGCGGATCGGAATACCGCGGTTGAGGCCCCTGCCCAAGAAACGCGGACCGCGGCGGTAAGGACAGGAAGGGAGACGCAGTGCGGCTGAGCATACACACGCAAACCATTATTCGGGACACGGTGCGGGAGATCTTCGGCTCTGACGCCGAGGTACTCGTGTTCGGCTCGCGCACCATCGACAGCGCCCGAGGCGGAGACATCGACCTGCTCGTGCAGACGTCGGCGCCAATCCCACAGCGCCTACGCAAGACTTTGAAGCTGACCGCCCGCCTGCAGACGCGCCTCGGAGACCAGCCAATTGACGTCCTCGTGCTGGATCCGGAGACGCAGAAGGAGCCTGTCCACGAAGAGGCGTTGCGAACGGGGATCCGTCTGTGACGCCGACTGCAACGCTGCCCACCGACCGCTTCCTGACCACACTATGGGTGGTAGCCCGCGAGGGGCGTCATCTGGCGTACAGTCGGCGCCGCGTCTACTCGCAGCCAATCGACGCGGAATGGGTATGCTGCCTAGAGGGCCAGCCTGAGGTCGCGGAGCGCCTTGAGGCTTTCGTTTCGCGGTTTGGGCGCATGCAAGACACCATCGCCACAAAGCTGCTCCCGCGGTGGCTGATGGCGCAGGCCGAGGAGCCTGGCAGTTTGCTGGAAACATTGAACCGCGCGGAACGCTTGCGGGTGCTGGAAGACGCGGAGCAGTGGCTTGAAGCACGCAACCTGCGCATCCGTCTTGTCCACGAGTATATGGAGAATCCGGAGCGCTTTGCAGCCGACTTGCTGCTGGCGAACGGCTACTGCGACATGCTGTTTGGCACATACCACCGTGTGCGGGAATTTGCACTGACGCGCCTGGGCATCACCGAGGACAGAGTGCCGAACGTCGTAAACCCACTCTAGCGCAGAGGTGGCAAGGTGCCAGTGGTGCCGGATGCGGGGGAGGGCGCGCTCAAAGCCCAGGCGAGCAATGACGGCTGCATGACCATCTGTCCCTGCGGCGAATTTCGCCACCACGAGCGCCTACGCATATCCGAGGACCGTTCGCCAAGATGAAGGGATTGTTCCAGATGCGAACGGGAGAGGATCGCGTGATCCTTCTCCTGGAGATAATGCAGCGCACCCGGCGACTGGAGTTTGCGGAGACGGCCGTCACTCGCGCCTGACGTGCGTGGTGCGGCATGATCTGGTAGTGCACGGCGAATGGAGTGCCCGGCTCCAGCGCGGTAGCCTGCCTCAGGAAAGTATCCTCCCTTGCCCCGATGGCGCGAGTAGATAGCCCTGTAGGCCTCTGGGCTGTTTCAGCCCAGCTCGGCGCACAATGCGCAATCTTCGCTTCTATGCAAGACTCGCGTATGCTGCCGTCGCTCAGCGCCCAATCCAGGAGAGCGCCGTTTGTGAACCATGATCAGAACTTCAAAAACCTCATTCTGGATTACCCGCGCCAAGCGCTTTGCTTCTTCGCCGCCGAAGAGGCCAGGGGTATTGCCCCGACCACCCGCATCCTCCCAATACGTCAGGAGCAACTTCAGGAGCGTTTAGGGGAGCGATTTCGCGAACTGGATGTGCCGCTGCTAGTGGAGTGGCCGGATGGCCGGCGCGAGGCGGTACTGTTTGTGGTAGAGGAAGAAAGCGACCCAAGGCGTTTTTCCATCCATCGCTTAGCCCACTACTGCCTGGATCTGGCGGAGCTATTAGACACCACCCGAGTGGTGCCGGTAGTCATCTTTCTGCGCGGCACCGCTACGCTCCGGGAACTGCGCCTTGGTGGCGATCGCCATCAATATCTGCGGTTTCACTACTTGGCTAGCGAGCTTGCCTCCCTGCCGGCCGAGTCGTATCTGCACAGCGACAACCTGGTGGCGCGCTTGAACCTGCCTAACATGGCCTATCCCGCGGCACGCAAGCCGGACATTTATGGCCAGGCGCTGCGGGGTCTGCTGACCTTGGAGCCAGACCCAGAGCGCCAGGCCAAGTACGTGGATTTCATCGACATCTACGCGGCGCTGGATGATAATGAACACCGTGTGTTTCAGGAACGCTACCCCGACGAGGTACAAGCCATGAGCGCATTCGCCGAACGCTTCACCGAGCGCGGTTTGAAACAGGGCTTACAGCAAGGCCTCGAACAAGGCAAGCAGCAGGGACTACAGCAGGGACTACAGCAGGGACTACAGCAGGGCCTGCAGCAGGGCATGCAGCAAGGCTTACAGCAGGGCCTACAGCAGGGAGAGGCCGCTGTCTTGGTCCGTCTACTGGAGCGCAAGTTCGGCGTTCTCACCGAAGCTCAACGTCGCCGCATCGAGACGGCAGATGCTGAAACGCTGCTGAGTTGGTCCGAGCGCATCCTCACGGCGCAAAGCCCGGACGAAGTTCTGCGCTAAACTCTGGGGCCGCTCGGGTGCCGCGGCGTTGGGGTGATCACGGACCGATGTCCTCATGCTGGATCCGCCGACTGCCGCAGCCCATCCACCAGCAGACACTGCGCACCGGTGTTTGCACATGACGCCGACCGAACGCTGGCGTCCGACCGCTCTCGGCGACTCTGTAACGGGTGACCATGAGGGGCATCATCTGTTTCCGACAACGTATTGATGTCTTCCCCGATCCACTTAGCGGCGAAGGCAAGGCCGTCTGCCCGACCACTGGCGAGCGTTATCGTCTCCGCGCGGGCCGCGTCGCAATGCTGGAGGCTTAAACCACGCAAAGCCCCCGCCACTCGCGATACCACGACTAGTGGGTCAAACCGGCATCGGCGCCGAACTGAACGCCCTCATGCAAGGCTACCGAGGCCGAATTCCGGCCACCGAGCTTAAGGAAGGCAAGGGCGCTTAGCACAGCACAAGGAAGAGGTATGTCTGAACCTTCCGCGGATCCGTAAGAACATAGGCCGTTTACACTCGGCCTGGTCGCTTGGGTGACTGGCTTAGCAGTACAATATGGCAATGGTTTCAGCCAGCGATAGCTGAACGGCGAGGTGAGACATGGCGAGACACGAGCGGATCGAAGTGAACCCGGGAGTGATGATCGGGAAACCGGTAATCAAGAATACACGCGTCACCGTGGAGCAGGTTCTTAGAAAGCTGTCCGCCGGCATGACGCCGGAGGAAATCATACAGGATCACCCAAGGCTGACGGTCAAAGACATTCACGCGGCGGAGGCGTTTGCTGCTGACTACTTAGCCGATGAAGAAATCGCGTTTGGATAGCCTTGAATGAAGCTCATTGCGGATGAAAACATAGCGGCGCCCTTGGCCCGCGCTCTCCGCAACGCAGGAGTTGATATCATCTACGTCGCCGAGTTCACACCCGGCATTTCAGATGATGAAGTTCTGGAACTCGCGAAGGAGCAGCATCGGCTGCTGTTGACCGAGGATAAAGACTTCGGGGAGCTAGTCTTTCGGATGAAGCGCGGATTGCCTGGCGTGATAATGATGCGCCTTCCTGAAGGCCCATGGGAGAGTAAATGGGCTCGACTCAACGTTATCATCGACCGACATAGGGGCAGGCTTAGGGGCAGCTACACGGTCATTGAGAAGGCGAGGGTAAGGTTCCGCCGCTTGCCCGGCGTGGACAGATAGGCGCGCACGATGCGGCTGAGCATACAGACGCAAACCATTATTCGGGATGCAGTGCCGCTGCTGGTCGTGTGGCCGGATGGTCTGCGCGAGGCGGTGCCACCGCCGCGCCGCGCGAGCTGCTCCTTGGCGGCGATCGCCATCAGTATTTGCGGTTTCACTACCTGGCTTGCGAGCTTGCCTCGTTGTCGGCCGAGTCCTATCTGCACAGCGACAACTTGGTCGCGCGCTTAACCCTGCCGAGCATGGACTATCCTTCGGCGCGTAAGCCCGAGGTTTATGCCCAAGCGGTGCGGGGTCTACTGGCCTTGGAGCCGGACCCAGAGCGCCAGGCCAAGTACGTGGATTTCATCGACATCTACGCGGCCCTGGATGATAATGAACGTCGTGAGTTTCAGGCACGCTACCCCGACGAGGTACAAGCCATGAGCGCATTCACCGAGCGCTTCACCGAGCGCGGGTTGAAGCAGCTCGGTAGTTGGGGTGAGCTTGCGAACCCCAACGTTTGCCCAAACGGGGCTACCGGAGCTGTTGGGGTTTCTCCGCCAACCCAACCTACGTACGCTCAGCGCCGTCGCATCGAGACGGCGGATGCCGAGACGCTTCTGAATTGGTCCGAGCGCATCCTCGTCGCGCAAAGCCCGGACGCAGTTCTGCGCTAAGCGCTGGGGCCGCTCGGCTGCCGCGACGTTGGGGTGATCACGGATCGATCTTCCAGTGCGGGATCCGGGGGAAACGCGTTTTCGACGATTAGGCATTGCGCACCAGTGCCCGCCTATGGTCTGCCGCACTAACTACTCACCCAAGGGCAGAGTGGGCAGAGTGTATGAACCCGCGCCGGGCTCGATTCGGTTTCTTGCATCCTGGGAGCGCGGGTATCCCTGCCCGCATACGTTAAATCCGTTCCCACCAGTTTGCCCAGCCTGTGCGTGCCCGCACGCAGACAGGCCGGAATGGCGGAATCCGCGAGCTTTCGCGCTTCCCAATCCTGAAATGGCGAAACGATTGGCGCTTGCACCTTCTGCACACATACAATGCTATTGCCGAGCAAGTGTAATTGGTCATGGACACCTGTGGTGTTTAGCGCCGTCGGCGAATGGCGTCGCGCCTGATGGAAACCCAACAGCCGGGAGCTAAAACTCAAAATGCACAAAGCCGAACCCACCGCTATCCGTGATCGACGCATCCGGTTCGGTTTGGTCGGCTGTGGCCGCATAGCGCAGAAGCATATCGAAGCTATTCAGCAACACTCCGATCGCGCGGAGCTGGCGGCCATCTGCGACTCCGATCCGCAGGCTTTGAAGGCGGCACAGGACAAGGCTGATGCTCCAGGGTATTCCAGTATGCAAGACCTGATCGAGCAAGCGGAGGTGGACGCCGTCTGCCTGTGCACCCCAAGCGGCCTGCGTTCGGATCAAGCCGTCGCGGCCGCGGGGGCCGGTCTTCATGTCATCACCGAAAAGCCTATGGCCACCCGCTGGGCGGATGCCAAGCGCATGGTCCGAGCCTGCGACGAGGCCGAGCGTTATCTGTTCGTGGTCAAGCAGAACCGGCGCAACGCGACCCTGCAGCTGCTCAAGCGCGCCGTCTCGAGCAGAAGCGCTTCGGCCGCATCTACATGGTCAATCTCAAAGTCTTCTGGGCGCGCCCCCAGGCTTACTATGCCAGCGCCCGCTAGCGCGGCACCTGGGAGTTCGACGGCGGTGCGCTGATGAACCAGGCAAGCCACTACGTGGATCTCATCGACTGGCTCGTCGGTCCGGTGGAAAGCATCCAAGCCTATACAGCCACCCTGGAGCGTAACATTGAGGTGGAAGACACGGCGGTCTTGAACATCCGTTGGTGCAGCGGTGCCCTGGGCTCCATGAATGTCACGATGCTCACCCACCCCAAGAACTTCGAAGGGTCAATTACCATCCTCGGCGAGAACGGCACCGTGCGGGTGGGAGGGGTTGCCGTGTGCTGGCGGTTCCGGATGCGGTGGTGGATGCGCTCAAAGCCTGGGCGAGCGATGACGGCTGCGTGGTTATGGAAGCCGCCGGTAATATCCGCCGCGATGAGCGCCTGCGCATCACGAAGGGGCCGTTCGCCCGCCTTGAAGGGCTGTTCCAAGCGCGAGAGGGCAAGGATTGCGTGATCCAGCTGCTGGAGATCATGAGGCGTTCCCAGCGGCTGGAGTTCCCGGCAACGGTTGTTGCGCGCGCCTGACGCACACGGTTCGGCGAAATGTGAGCTGCCTTGCGGCAATTGGGAGGCTCGACTCAGGGCGGTAGCGTGCCTGAACGCACGATGTCCCGAGCACCGGGCCGGCGGAGCGACACCGCCAGCCGTTGGGGAGAAGGCTCAGGATGAGGGGCGACGGCGCGCGTCCAACGTGAACGCATCTCCGGCCGCCATGACTGGCGGCACCCTTCGGCGCGCGCTGCTTTCGAGCTATGATGGCGCCATGCTCTGGAAAGAAATCAACGCAAAACGGGCTGAAATCGTGGCGCTAGGCCGCCATTATCACGCCCGGCGGTTGGCGGTGTTCGGCTCGG
Organism: Nitrococcus sp.; assembly: GCA_030452265.1. GTDB lineage: Bacteria > Pseudomonadota > Gammaproteobacteria > Nitrococcales > Nitrococcaceae > Nitrococcus. The sequence goes on along the minus strand of JAKDMQ010000072.1, from coordinate 1,426 downwards.
CGACCACGGAAGCCTTCGACCCTGCATACAGCGACGTGGATTTCCTCGTGGAATTCGAGGAGATGCCTCCCATAGAGTACGCGAACGCGTATTTCGGGTTGCTTGAAGGGCTCGAGGAGCTGCTTGGGCGTCAGGTCGACCTCGTTACGGAGTCCTCGTTGGAAAACCCGTACTTGGCGAAGGCCGTCGAGGCATCTCGGATGCAACTGTATGCCACCTGACCCACGCAAGTACCTCTATGACATGAATGACGCGGCGGGGCATATCGCCAGCTTTACACGAGGGTTAACCTTTGACGAGTACCGGCAGGATCGCCTAATCCGCTCGGCCGTAGAGCGGCAGTTCGAGATCATCGGTGAAGCGCTGTCACAGCTTGCCAAAGTAGCTCCGGAAACTGTCGCTAAGATTCCGGACCATCGCCGGATCATTGCATTCCGGAACGTACTGATTCACGGATACGCCAGCATCGACGATCGATTGGTATGGGGCGTCGTGGAAGGCCAGCTCAACGCTTTGCAGGCGGCGGTTCAAGGGCTGCTCGCTGATGACATGTCACAGCAGTGACATAGGCGGACCGACATCATCAAAGACGCGGTTGGCAGCACGCTTCCTGCGCGTGAAGGAGCAGGAGCATCGGGCGCTGCTCTTCGAGATCGAGCAGCTTCGTCACGAGGTCCAGGCCGCCCGCGACGCGGCCGAATCTGGAGAGCGATCGCTGTGAAGCACTGGTACGCCGTCCACTGCAAGCCCCAGCAGGACGCTCGCGCCGAGGCGCACCTACTGAATCAGCGCTTCGAGGTGTTTCGCCGCAAGTGCATCAGCAGGCGGCGCCGAGCCGGATGCCCGGTGCGAGGCGGCACCGCCGCGCCCCGTGAGCTGTTACTTGGCGGTGATCGCCATCAGTACTTGCGGTTCCACTACCTGGCGTGCGAGCTTGCCTCGCTATCGGCCGAATCATTTTTGTACAGCGATAACCTGGTCGTCCGCTTGAACCTGCCGAGCATGGCCTATCCCGCCGGGCGCAAGCTGGAGATCTTCGCCCGCGCGCTGCAGGGTCTGCTGGCGCTGGAGCCGGACCCGGACCCGGACCCCGAGCGCCAGGCCAAGTACGTGGATTTCATCGACATCTACGCGGCCCTGGATGATAATGAACGTCGTGAGTTTCAGGCACGCTACCCCGACGAGGTACAAGCCATGAGCGCATTCGCCGAACGCTTCACGGAGCGCGGTTTGATACGGGGCCTGCAGCAGGGCATCGAACAAGGTAAACAGCAAGGCATACAGCAAGGCGTACAGCAAGGCATACAGCAGGGCCTGCAACAGGGCTTACAGCAAGGCAAGCAGCAGGGTGAAGCCGCTGTCTTGGTCCGTCTGCTGGAGCGCAAGTTCGGCGCTCTCACCGAAGCCCAGCGCCGCCGCATCGAGA
>JAKDMQ010000288.1 GCA_030452265.1 Nitrococcus sp. | reverse complement strand
GCTCGTCGAGCATAGCACGCTGTCTCCTATATGGAGCGTTTATTTATTTACGGCTCCTAAGATCGGTGGGGAAGCCTATAGGCTCTGGTCGCAGCGTGATTGGTGCAAGAATTATTGGGTTCGCTTTTCAGCTCCTCGATGCCGCCCTCTCGGAACTGGTACGGCCTCCCGCCCGGCACCGTGCTCATGCAACCGAAAGTGAAGACGAGGACACTGGCGGCGAGTGTAATCCCAACCGTTTTGCAAGCTATAAATCTCACTGTAACGCTCGTCTCATTGGCAGTTTCGGGCACTAAAAGGAGGATAGCTTCGCGTAGCGGCTTTCAAAAGCAAACGCTCCTGCGCGAATTTGATTGTTGCAGTGAGCTCATGGAAGCCCTTCGTCCTGGGCCCTTCGGCGGCACGACGGGCCTGTCGAAGGGCCGGCTTACGGGGAACTGAATTACCCAAAAGCGGTCCACCTGGCATGCAAATTTGGACCATAGGCCATTCCAACTACGCTCTGGCCACGTTCTTGGACCTGCTTCGCCGCCATCAGCTCGAAGCCGTCGTGGACGTGCGAAGGTTTCCGGGCTCCCGCAGGCAGCCGCAGTACTCGCGAGAGCGGCTGCGCACATCACTGGCCGAGCAGGGCCTGGAATATTACTGGCTAGCGGCGCTCGGCGGGCGCCGCCAACCGTTGCCCAATTCGCCGAATACGGCATGGCGCAATACCTCCTTTCGCGGCTACGCCGATTATATGGCCAGTGATGCGTTCTCCGAGGGGCTGGAGGAATTGCTTGGGCGCGCCATTGCCGCACGCACCACGTTGATGTGCGCCGAGGCGGTGTGGTGGCGCTGTCACCGCGCGCTTATCGCCGACGCGCTGCGTGTTCGCGGCGTAGACGTTTTCCACATCCTCGGAGCGAATAAAACCGTTGTCCACCCATACACGTCGCCTGCTCGCATCGTCGAGGGTCGGCTCTCCTATACTCGGGGCGACGCCGAGCGCTGAGACGCAGAGCGCGTAGATGCCAGTGTGCTTGGTACCCGCCTCATCGAGAGCTCCCGTAAAGAGACGGCCTATAGGCCCGACGAAGGACTTGCCCGCCACCTCCTCGTCATTACCCGACATCTCGTCTACCAGCATTAACCTCGGGCTGATCGAGACGCTCGCCGAACAACCCCCCCGTGTGCATCTACCGCACGTGGCAATGCGCCGAGTTATTTCCTACCCTTTTAGTGTCGTGGTCGGGCACGAGTTTGCCTGCGTACCAATTCCCCTGCGTGCCCGTTGGAACTCTTAGGGCAGCGTTGTAGTCTAATCCGCCGCTGTGGTCTGAGCTGCCAACTCCGCTTACCGGAGGAGCCGGTAGCGGAGATGATCACGACGCGCTCAGTGATACGAAAGGCACAATGGAGATGACTGGGCACAGGAGAAGGGCACATGGAGCGACTGAAGATCGACTTGATCTCTTTTCCGACGACTGAAGTCTGCACGGATTTTCGCGCCGCGCTGACCAAGCTCGACTACGATATCCGGACGCTCTCCGGATCTAGCTGGTTGACTACCAGAGAAATTCCGCGATCTGCGAACACCCGGTTGCTGTATCTAAGCGGTCATGATTATCCTTGCGACAATTTGTGCTCGCGCTTGGATAAAGGGGGCAAGCCACCGACGCTGGCCATAGTTCCCCTTACGCGGTGGCATTGGAATGACGCAGTACTTAGCCGCTGCTATGACTGTCTGGCATGGCCGTGCCAAGTCAGCGAGCTGGAATACCGAGTAAAACGTATCGCCGAGCTCATGGCCTCTACGGCGGACTCGGAAATCGACCTCGCCGGCGTCAGCAGCGAGTTGGTACACGCAAGCCTAGTGGGCAGCTCGCCGGCTTTTCTTACTGCCTTGGCGCTCCTCAAACGGATATCCAGTTGTGACGCGCCCACCTTGATTACCGGCGAGACGGGCACCGGCAAGGAGCTCGCGGCTCGCGCCATACATTATCTCAGCGCCCGCAAGGACAACCCGTTTGTGCCGGTCAATTGTGGGGCTATTCCGGATGAGCTATTCGAGAACGAGCTCTTCGGCCATGAGCGAGGCGCCTACACCGATGCCAAGGACGATACACTGGGGTTAATTGGCCAGGCGGAGAGCGGGACCTTGTTCCTGGATGAGATCGATAGTCTCTCGTCCAAGGCTCAGGTTGCGCTGCTAAGGTTCTTGCAGGATCGGAAGTATAGCCCGTTGGGAGCAAAGCGAGCCCGCCGGGCTGATGTGAGGATCATCGCCGCAACCAACGCCGATATTGAGTCCATGGTTGAGGCGGGCGGCTTTCGCCGGGATCTCCTGTTCAGGATCAACATCTTTCCACTGTCGCTACCGCCTCTGAGGGAGCGCGCGGGTGATATCACCATTTTGGCAAATCACTACCTCCAGCAATATTGCGCGCTGTATGGAAAACCACCCCGCCACCTGCACGGTGATGCCTTGCTTTCCATGGAAGCCTACAGTTGGCCTGGTAACGTGCGGGAGCTGGAAAACGTCGTTCACCGGGCATTGGTGCTCTCAGATCAAGGAATCGTCGGGCTTCCGTTCCCCTTGGTGGGTGTGCCAGGCCGCCCGGTCTTCAGCGAGCCGCAAGCACTAGAAAACGGCTTTAGCCTTGCCAAGGCACAGGCCATTGCGGAGTTTGAGCGAGATTATCTCACCTCGCTGATGCGCGAGGCGCGGGGCAACATCAGCAGGGCCGCAAAGCTGGCCTGCAAGGAAAGACGCTCCCTGGGAAAGCTGCTGAAGAAGTATGGCATCAGCGAGACCCGCGACAGTGCGTGCATGTGACTTGCCAGCAGTCTGTTGACGCTCCAGCGTCGGCGGTTGGCCGGTGATCCGAGGTTGCGCAACTCGGTCGGCGCAGCACCGCATCCAAGGTCGCCGGCCGAGCACCACCAAGAACATCGTTGCATGGCGTCATGCCGGCGAAGCCTGTCGCGGACACCGATCCGCGGGCCGGGGTGCAGAGCGTCGCCGCGCCACAGGCCACGGTCATCTTAGCCTTCCCGGCTTACGCAAACCTTCGCTGGCGTGGGTCGTGCTGCCAGTAGCGACACGGCGCCTGTCTGCCGGTCAGCAGGCGCTGTGCCGCTCCGGTTGCTCCATCGTTCCGGACGAATTTATCCAGCCTTCGCCGGAACAACAAAATTCAGGAACCATTTGAGGTCTCCAACAGGCCTTTGACCCCACCTGCGCGTCTTCGAGGCAGCCGCCAACCACGCTACCCCAAACGCGTCGGCGTGTCTGCCATCCCCCTTGTCTTTGTCTACCCGCCCAGCTCGAATGACACCAATCCCTACCGAACCGCGGCTCTCCACGCGCCCAAGTGGGTCATTTTTGACCCATGCTGGGTTAAAAATGACTCAGGCGAAACTCTTTATTTATTAATAAGTTGCCGCGTGTCAGCTTCCAACGTGGGTAGGTTTTTACCCATACCGAAATGGCTAGTTCCTAAGCCCGGCTTTTTAAGAAGGCCAATTTTCTAGCGTAACCTGAGCGCATATGATGAATGGCATTTAATTTGCCTGTGAGTTGGCAGGTCCATTTACTAATATTTCCATTTGTACAAACTATGATTAAGGAATTTCAACTCGACAGATCAGCGCGTTAGAGGATCATTCTCGCGACTCTACTAAGGAGTATGTTGAAAAAGCCTCATTCGGTTTCGGCGGCATAGCGGAAATC
>JAKDMQ010000071.1 GCA_030452265.1 Nitrococcus sp. | reverse complement strand
GTGATCAATAAATCGTAATCGTCGGTGTCTCAAAGTCGTTGACAGGTTCCGGCGGCCGCACAAAGCCGTCCGAAGGCGTCAGTCGCCGGTTCGAAGGACGTGATGTACCCGGCGTAACCGATCTCGCTGCGCAGGTAGGACGCATACTGGCCTTCATTCGCGCCCACGTCCAGCACGCTCGAAATGCGGTGTTCCGCAAATATCCTACGCAGCAAGCGAACGAGGGCCATGCGTTCGGCTCTCCAGGTCGGCATCAACGTCCACCCGAACTGCTCAGCCCCGCGCTCAAAGATTCCACTCAGACGGCGCTTGATCGTCACGCTTCTGCTCGTGCCTTGTTACGAAGTGTCACCAACAAATGCGCGTTTCCAACAGATGCGCATTTGACAGGAGGATACCCCAATGTCCGTTGAACTTCGAATTGGCGAGGTCTCTTTTTGTGAACGAGTTTTACCAGAAGTGGACCCGGGAATTTGAACGATGCCGCAAGGTGTAGCCGACTGGGATAGGAGCTAATTGGCATGACGAAGAGACTAGTGTCACACTGTTGCAGAATCTCTGTTTGACTTGGGCCATCGGGACCACGTATAAGCGAGGTTGGAAGTCGGAGCTTAAGGCCAGCGCGTTGTGGCGATGAAAATCATAGTCAGCGGTGTTCCGACTTGGCACGTCTACAGCGATTTATTGTTGGAATCAGGCAAAATTTTCTGCGCACGCATTCTCGACTTGAAAGGGACGGAAGTCTTGATTTGCAGGAAACCGAATTGGCTGGCCTGTCGACTAATCATCTCGCGGAAGCAACTCGCTGCTACTCTCGAGCCCACATGCCGGAAGTAAAGGTCGCTGTCATTGTTCCATACTACCAGCGGGAGAGCGGCATCCTTCGCCGTGCGCTCGCATCGGTTTCGCGACAGCAGCGGACGCACAACGTAAGCCTCCGGATCTTCGTGGCCGACGATTCGTCCCCCGTTCCAGCGAATTCGGAGGTACGAGCAGCGACGCTTCCGCAATCGGTGCCGGTCGACGTGCTACAGCGCGCGAACGGAGGTCCCGGTGCTGCCAGGAATACGGCGCTCGACGTGCTGCCGGAAGACACCTCCTATGTGGCGTTTCTGGATTCAGACGACGAGTGGTCGGACGATCATCTGGCCAATGCAGTTCACGCGCTCGAGTCTGGCGGCGATTTCTATTTCGCGAACCACTACCAGCTCGAGCAGGGCGTTGGCGCCTTCGAGCGTGCACACCGCATTCACGCCATGTCTCACGCGGTGATCGGACCTGATACGCCTTGGCTCCATCGCTACGAAGGTAATATGCGCGATCAGATCATCACCGGCAACGTGATCGGAACATCTACAGTAGTCTATCGCTGGGCAATTGCGCGGCACGTCAGGTTTCGCGAAGAATATCGGAACGCTGGTGAGGATTATCTCTTCTGGCTCGACCTTGTGTCCCTGAATTCAACTATCGTGTTCTCCGAGCGATGTGAATGCCGCTATGGAAAGGGAGTGAACGTGTTCTCCGGGGCACGGTGGGGTTCCACGGAGGCGCTGGACAGAACCAAAGACGAGATCAAATACCATAAGGCGATTTCAGATGGCTACGTGCTCACCCAGGCACAACGCAATCATTTGTCTCGGGCCATTGGGGCTCTTAGGCGAAAGTACGCTTTGAACATGTTCCATCGTTTGGTGAGATTACAGCCGATCGGCAGGCACAGACTTTGGAGTCATTTCCGGAGTGACCCGATGTCCTTTCTGCAGCTCCCTTGGAATCTCTTGCAAAACGCAAGGCTCCGGTGGCGTAAAGTGGAGTAGTCCTCCCTTAGCTCACGCCACGCTGCCACGCCAACCGCGCGGCGAACCTCCATGGTTGACGGTCCAATCCGTAAAACGTGGCAGCTGATAGGGATTTGTCCCCGCATCGGCGGTGCCACAGTCCGTGGTAACCGCGGCCTCGAAACCCAGCTCGGCGACCATCGCCGCGTGTTCCGGCCCGAAATCATGCCCTGCCTTACCATTGGGGTAGGCGAACAGCTGAACGGACTCGCCCAGAATCGCTTCCAGCTCCTACTTGCCCTGTTCAATTTCGGCCTGCGCCATGGCTGGGGCCAGCGTCTTAAGGATAGGGTGGCTCACGGTGTGCGCACCGATCTCCATTCCGGACTGCTGCAGACCGCGCACCTGCTCCCGGGTCATCATCAATCCCGGCAACGGCTCATCCAATCGCGCCGCAAGCGTCTCGCAGAGCTGCTGGCGTTGCGCCAAGGGCCGGTTGTTCACCGAGCTGCTCGTCACGAACTGCCTGAAAAGCCCGCGGATGCGCGGAGAGCACGTATGGGCGCCAGCCGTAATCAGCCAGATAGCGGGTAAACTCGAGCATGCGCTGCAAACGACTGCTGATCTTTAACGGTGGGAAATGGTAGGCGATCAGAAGTACGCGCTTCTGCATGCAGTCTTGCTCCTAAGAAGTTTTGTCTATAGGTGCCCCACCAACGTGCGCGACTGCGCCCAAAGCGCCCATTCACGCAGCCGGGTGGGAAAGCCTACGGTGCGCAACGAACCCTCGCTTCCGTTCACAGGCTTCTCCGGAGCAGTTGCTCAAAATAGCGCACCCCGGCTGCCATGTGGGGTACGCGAAGTGCCGAAACGTGGCGCGGCTCGATACTCGCGTTGAAGCTGCGCAGGCTATCGGTCGTGGCCGTGGGCAGTCTGTCGCGATGACGGTCCAGATACCTGCAGAAACCCAGAAAACGCCGCTGTGCCACGGTATCGCCACGCCGTCGCGTGGAGTTCAGCAGCTCGGCACTGTGGGATAACACGGTTGCAACCGCCCTCCCCTGCCGCACGCAGCTCTCCAGGATTGTTTTGATCTCCGCGAGCCCGCTACTTCCTACCTGAAGCGGGCGTAGCCGTCCCGTGAAATCCCGATAAGTGGTCAAAGGCACCTCCGTCACGCCCTCCGCGGTCACCGACAGATCATCCGGAATAGAGGGGTCGAGTGGCCCGTGTGGTCCGGCGGCGCTCTGGCTAAAGTCGGCAGTAATGCCATTTGCGCGCGCCGCCGCCAGCGTCCTGTGGTCGGCGCCGAAGGAGCCCGCCCGGAATGCGGTGATCTCTGGCGCTCCGGCCTCCTGAAGCCAATGCTTCCCAAGCGTGATCAAACGCTGTTGATCGTCCTGCGCGAGATCCTTAATGGCAAGTCGATGCGGCCCCGGTAAATCCGGGTGATTCGCCCGGCCCAGCCATTCCGGATGAAGGTGAAGTTGCACCTCTTGGCCTGCTTCAAGGATCATCCCGACCACTTCCGCGAGTGCGCCACGCCCAACCACAGAGGCAAAGAGGGGCTCCACGAAGAAGACGGCGCGCAAGCCGTGATCGGCCAGCATGGCCAGCTGATATGGCAAACCGTACTGGGCTGGGCGCCCGACCCCGTAAATGTAGCGCCGGAACGCGTCCTGCAGTATTGCGCCATCCGCCCCCCAGTAGGGCGGCCATACCTCCACGTCCACGGTGATAAAGACATGGGTGACATCGTTCATTTAACGCTACCCCTCGCTCTGGTTTGCGGAGCTGGTACGGCAGGGCCTTCCGGCTCCGTGCGCCCTTGAGAGGCGACTGCGGGCGTAGCCGTATGCCGCACATAGGCCAAACGCAGCAGAAACCGACCCACCGATCTGTCCCAGGGCGTGAATCGCGGTAGCTGGAGAGGGTCCGTCGCCGCGGTGGCGGATGCCGGCGCTGTCGATACGGCGGCACAAAAGCCCAGGTCGCGAAGCATGTGGACGTGCTCCGTCGTATAATCCGTATCCGGTTTACCGTTCGGATAGGCGAACAGACGCACCGGTTTACGTATCAGGCTCTCCAATTCGGCACGGTTACCTTCAATCTCGGCTTGCGCACGTTCCCGAGAAATACACGAGAGGATCGGGTGGGTACGCGTATGCGCGCCGATTGTCATCCCGGCCCGCGCCAGCTCGCGTACCTGCGCAACGCTCATCATCAGCGATGGCAGGGAGGCACCCGCGTCCCGGGCCAATTCATCGCATGCAGCCTGGCGCTGCGCGGGTGCTAAATACTTCAATGCGGGGAGAGCACGTGCGATGGCGACACGCCGCTCGGCAATTGTCGACGTCGGCAGCGCCGACAGTGACGTACCGGGAATACCTATGAAATTCCCCCGCCAATGCCTGAGCACCTCGATAACCGTGTCGTTCCACATACGACCACCATCGAGAAAACCGCTGGCAATAAAAAACGTCGCCGTGAGATCCAGTCGGCGCAGGATGGGCAGCGCCACATCTACATTGTCGGCGTAACCGTCATCGAAGGTGAGGCTTAGCGCACGCGGGGGAAGACTACCACTGCGCAACCGCTGAACTGCATCCTCCAGCGGAAGCACGCGGCATACCCGGCGCAGCCACCGCATGTGGCACTCGAATAGCGCGGCGTGGATCTCGTCTGGTCGCAATGGATCAGGTGCCGGCAATACCCGGTGATAGATGAGGATAGACAGCCGCTGGCTCACGTCGCACCTCTCTGCGTCACGCCTCCTCGCCCAGGTCCTACGTGACTGACCACGTAGCGATATTTTCCCGAAAGCTCGGTTGGCACCTGGTTCACCTGTTCGACCGAGATCTCGACATCGACTCCCAGTCGTTGTCGCAAGCCGTTGCGTATCCGCTCAGCCACGGCTGGACCAAACGCGGCGCCAGGTACTATCAGGACACGTGTACGCTTCAGGCTCTCCTGAATGATTTTGAACTGCGCCACCTCCGGCTGTTCCCGAACCGTATAGATCAGTGCCAGCCCGTGCATTACCGTGCCGTCGGCGGCGGTTACAAAGTCCGTCGCGCGGCCCTGGATCTCGCCCAGCAACGGCAGGCCCCGGCCGCAGGCGCATGACCTCCCCTCCAGCACGCTCACGTCGCCGGTCCGGTAGCGGATGAAGGGGAAGTCAGCGGTGGCCAAATGGGTCACCACCAGCTCGCCCGGCTTGCCGGGCGCTGTGGGGCGGCCTTTGGGGTCCACCGTCTCAACAATGATGTCCTCGGCCGACAGGTGCATGCCGCCGGCCGGGCACTCATGAGCGATGAATCCCGCGTCGCGCCCGCCGTAACCGTTGGCAACTCGACATCCGAATACCTCGGCGATGTCCCGGCGCTGCTCATCGTAGAGCCGCTCACCCGTGACGAACGCGACCCGAATCCCCAGATCGATCATGTCCTGCCGCTGGGCCGTAGCACGTTTGGCTAATAGTTGCAAGGCCGATGGATAGCCAAACAGCATTCGCGGGCGCATTTTGCGAATCGCGTCCAAATAACCGTCCATGTTGGACTGGGACATGGCGAATGCTGGAAACAGCCGCGTGCGAAACACCCGGTCACGAGCGGTGCGCAGCCGATCCTGCGCGCCAAGCTCGACTGGAGAACCCCAGAGCACGGCCTCGGGGTCGCCGATGTCCACGCCCCACCAGCGGGTGGCCCGCCACTTGGCGGCCACGTCGTGGGAGACCCGCTCTGGCGAGAGCTGGAACACCAGCGGCTCGCCGGTGGATCCGCTGGTATTGAATGGTCGCAGCCGGCGGGCATTGCGCGCTCTGAGCGCACCGGCCAAGGACCGGATCTTCGGCTTGTCCAACAGCGGCAGCCGGGCCAGATCCACGATCGAGCACAGCGCGCCGGGACGGAAATCCAACGTACGGAACAAGTCCTGATAATAGGGCACTCGCTCGCCGGCCCGGCGCAGAAACGCCTGCAGCCGTTCTACCCGCAGGGCATCGATTTCTTCGCGGCTGAGCCATTGTGTGCGTTCGAGCTCGCGCAGCCGGGCAACCGTTTCGTGGCGTTTTAGGCGCTCATGCGCCGGGAACAGCATGCCAGCCACCGCCGTGCGCCAGAGATCGCGGCCGGTGTCGCGCACGTTCATCCCGGAACTCCAACGGCCGCCGTGCGCGCATTTTCGGGCAACGCCTGCCACGGCATCCGGCGAAAACGGGAGGCGGCGCCACGCAGCGGGCGATTATCACGGCTGAGCTTCGCGAGCGTAATCGCCATTACACACTGCCTCCGCCGATACGATCGTAGAGCATTGCCCACTGCCGACGGACGGCGGGCCAGGTGCAGCTCTCGGCAACGGCCCGTCCACGCAAGGCCAGCCTGGACGCCAGCGCGCGATCTTCCAACACTCGCTGTAACGCTTCCGCGGCGGCCCCCGGGTCACTCTCCGGCACCAAAAGCGCCGTTTCCCCGTCGGTGACCATCCACGGTATGCCGCCCGCGGCGGTGGTAACGATAGGCACGCCGCAAGCGAGCGCCTCCAGCAGCGCATTGGGCATGTTGTCGATCAGGCTGGTGTTGAGCATGACATCGGCTTTGGCGTACAAAGCCGCGATCTGTTCCCGGTCCAGCCGGCCGGCAAAGCACACCCGCTCGCTTAGACCCAGCTCCCGAGTCAATGCGTACAACACTTCACGCTCCGGTCCGGTGCCAGCGATGGTCAACCGGGCATGCGGAAAGCGTCGGCACAGCCGACCGAAAGCCCGCAGCGCTGTCGGTATGTCGTAGATACGCTCGAGATTCCGTGTAATCACCACGTGGGGCGCTTCGGGCATAGCACTGTCGGGCTCACGCCAGCGGAAGCTGTCGACGTCGACCACGTTCGGAATGGTCTGCGATTGCAATCCGTGCTCGCCGAACACCGACTGCAGAAACCCGGAGGGGACCACCAGCACGCTCGCGCAGCGCAGGGTCGGCCGCACCAGCGTTCCGAAGCGCCTAAGAAACACCCCTGCCTGCCCACCCCGGTAGTTGACTACTATCGACCGGCGGCGCAGACGGGCTACCGCCAGCGCGGGCACCGCGAACAGAAACCAGGACCAGCCCGAGTTCGCCATCACGTGGAAACAGCTCGCCTGCCCGGCGGCACGCCACAGCGCGGCCACGTAGTACGGCAGCCGCAACGCCGCACGCAGCCCCCGCCAGCGACCGATCCAGGCCGGCCGATACGGCAGATTTACCGGCAGCAGCATCGCGTCGACGCCTTCGGACTGCCACAGCCTGACCAACTGACGCGTTTGCGTGGCCATGCCTCCGGCGGGTGGTGGTACCGGTCCGACCACCACCAGCCGCAATGCGCGCTCGCTCACGGCTTCGACGGAACCAACGCGGTTACGCCACACGCTCACCCGCCGCACGGACTTCTCCTCCCACAACCTTGGGGCTGAGACTGCCATAGACTTTGCGGTACCTAGCGACACTCGCCGCCCAGCTCCGCTCAGTCTCCACAAAGCGGCGTCCGGCCGCACGCATCGCCTCCCCGACGTCGCCGTGCTCCAGCAGCTCCAGCACCGCAGTTGCCAGCGCCTCGGCGGATCCGGCACGGAACAGAACGCCGGTCACGCCATCGCGAATCAGCTCGCGGTGGCCGCCCACAGCGGAGGCCACCACCAGCTTGCCCTGAGCCATAGCCTCCAGCGGCTTTAGCGGGGTGACCAGTTCGGTGAGCCGCATGGAACGGCGCGGGTAGATGCAGATATCGACCAGCGAGTAGTAACGGTCCACCGCCTCGTGCGCCACGCGACCGGTGAACGTCACTGCAGCGTCCAGCCCAGCGGCGACAGCCTGCGCCTGCAGGCGTTGCGCCTGGGGACCACCGCCGACCAAAAGCGCCTGTACATCCGGGTGCGCACGGCGGATCATCGGCAGTGCGTCCAACAGCAGATCCAGCCCCTCATAACCATAGAATGAACCCAGAAAACCGATCACAACGGCGTACTTCAACCCTAGCCTGTGGGCCAGCGCCTCGTCGCGCGGCACCCGGTAGGCGAATCGATTGGCGTCGACGGCGTTGGGAATCATCGTTATCCGCTCCGGATCGACTCCACGAGCGACAATATCCGCGCGCAGACCCTCGCAGATGCAGGTTACGGCGTCTGCCCGGCGCAGTACGTGGCTCTCCAGCGCACGAGTAAGTCGATAGCGCGGACTACCTTCACGCGTCGTGCCATGGTCGACGGCGGCGTCTTCCCAGAAGGCACGCACCTCGTAGACCAGCGGCAGCCGGTGGCGGCGGGCAACACGCAGGCTGGCGAGTCCGTTGAGTGCTGGCGAGTGGGCGTGCAGCAGGTCCGGGCGCAGCTCGCGAACGACTCCGTCGAGCCGCCGCGAAAGCGCGGCCACCGTGGCGACAGCGTCTAGCATGGCACCGCCACGCCGCGCTGGCCTCGATGCCGGGGTGCGGTAAAAATCCAGTCCGTCGACATGCTCCACTTCAGGCGCGGGGCCCTGTCGGGGGCCGGTGAGATGGCAGGTCTCCCAGCCCAGCGCTCGCTGCTCGCGCAGGATCGACCGCGTGCGAAAGCTGTAGCCGCTGTGCAGCGGAACGGAGTGATCCAGCACATGTAGCACGCGCAGGCTCATGCCGCCCCTCCCGCCACCGCGATTCGCTCGGCGCTCCTGCCCACTTCGGCACCGCGCAGTGACTCTTCTAGCATAAGCAAGCTCCAGATCAGCGCGCTGTGATCGCGCAGCCCGGCGCTATGATCGCGCACCACCTGTTTGAGATAGCGACGGTCAAACCAGAAAGTATCCGCGAGCCTATCCCCAAGCAGCGCCGCCTCCACCCGCCCCCGTAACGGTCCCCGGAACCAGCCGGCGAGCGGCACGGCGAAACCCTGTTTGGGCCGGTAGAGGATCTCGCGGGATAGCATCGGCTCCAATGCGCGCTTGAAGATATACTTGCCCTCGCCGCGGCGGATCTTGAGCTCCGGCGACAGGCTCGCAGCCCACTCCACCAACTCGTGATCGAGGATGGGCACCCGCACCTCCAATGCGTGCGCCATGCTGGCGCGATCCACCTTGGTCAGGATGTCGCCGGGCAGGTAGGTCTTGAAGTCGAGATACTGAATTCGGGACAAAGAATGAGCCGGCGCCCGCCGGGCATGGCGGTGCAGCACCTCGATCGCCCGATAACCGCTCAGCGTCTGGCGAAATTGTCGGCTGAAAAGTAGCCGCGCCTGGGCCTCGCTCACTACCGAGACACTGTGGAAGTATCCCTCCACCGGATCCTGCGCCAATGCCTGCAAGGTGGCCTTGGCGCGCAGCACGCGCGGCGCCCAATCGAGCTTGGGGTAGGCACGACCCAGTAGCCCAAACAATGGGCGGCGCAAGCCCAACGGCAGCAGCCCGCGTACCCGCTCCTCGCGCAGATACCAACGATAACGGCGGTAGCCGGCGAAAGTCTCGTCGCCGCCGTCACCGGAGAGCACGACCTTGGCCCCCTGCCGGGCGAGCTCGCAGACACGATACGTGGGCATGGCGGAGCTGTCCGCAAATGGCTCGTCGTAGAGCTCGGCCAAGCGCTCGACCAGGCTGAAATCACCTGGGTTCACCTGGCGGGCCCTGTGATCGGTGCCGTACTGCCTGGCAACGTCACACGCATAGCGGGACTCGTCGAATTCGGCCTCGCCGAATGAGATCGAAGCGGTATGCACCTCACCCTGGCTTTCCCCCGCCATCATCGCCACGACCGCGCTGGAATCCACTCCGCCGGAGAGAAAAGCCCCGACCGGGACATCGGACACCAAATGGCTGCTGACCGCATCTCGCAGACGCTCGCGCAACTCGCTGGCGGCCGCAACCTCTCCGCCCGCGCCACTACCGCTGAACCGTAGATCCCAATATTCGACCGGCTCGCCTACCGGACGACCTGCCCTCACCGTAAGCGTGTGCCCAGGAGGCAGCTTGAAGGCGTGCCGGTAGATCGTCCGCGGGTCCGGTATATAGCCGTAGCCGAAGAACTCCTCCACGGCCTCGGGAAGGATCGCGCGCGGCAGGTCCGGGTGCACGAGCAATGCCTTGAGCTCCGAGCCGAAAACAAGCCGCCCGTCAGGTAGCACGGCGTAGTAGAGGGGCTTGATTCCGATACGGTCGCGAGCGAGAAAGAGCTTGCGCCGGTTACGATCCCAAACCGCGAACGCGAACATTCCGCGGAAGCGCTCCACACACGCTTCGCCCCATTCTTCCCAGCCATGCACGATAGCCTCGGTGTCGGTACGCGTACGAAAATGGTGGCCACGCGCGGCCAGCTCGGGCACCAACTCCCGGTAGTTATAGATCTCGCCGTTGAAGACCACGGCCACCGATCCGTCTTCGTTGAACAAGGGCTGGTGACCGCCTGCAAGATCGATTATGGACAACCGGCGATGGCCGAGACCTATACCGCGCTCCACATAAAGCCCACCGTCATCCGGGCCGCGATGGTAAACCGACTCGTTCATCCGATGCAGGAGGCCTCGATCGACTGCCTCCGCACTGCGATAATGGAATATGCCGACGATCCCGCACACTGCACTGCTCTCTCATGTCATGTCGCTAAAATAGGCTAGCCGACTGCCTTCAGCCCCCAGCAGCCGCGCTCAGGTTATGCTCGATAACGGGTAGCGCCTGGTGGATGAATCCGGCCACCTTGGTTTTGGAAGCGGGCTCACCCTGGGCCACGGGCACATAGATCGCAATCAGCGCGGCCGCATCGGAGCGGATCAGCAGGCTTGCCTCGAGCGCCAGCGCTTTCACTTGTATCGGGCTCGCTGTGAATTGCCCACCGGCCCAGTACCAGTGCCAGACGTCCAAGTATTGCCGGCCGTTGCTAATGCGCGTCACAGGAACCGTCAGGGCCCGGCCTTGGAACGATACGGTTTGATCGCGTGGCTCGGCGACGCGATACCACGCTGCGCGCGAAGCACTGTTGCTGAGCACGATGTCGTTGCCCCACGCAATGAGCTCCGAGCCCACTCGCTGATCACGATAGAGCGCCACATAAAGACCGACCGGGCCGGAGGGGCTCACATAGGTTTGGCGGCGCGCGTCGGAGAATTGAAGATAATGCGGCTTCCAATCGGTAAAGGGCGGCGCCGCCTCCCATCCCGACACCTCCGAGGGCAATTCCAGCGACGCTCCGCTGATCCCCGCCTGCATTGTCCTCACATGCATGGCATAGAGCGGGCCGGCCGCCAACAGACTAACGGCGAGCCCGATTAGCACGGTCATACGAGCCAAACCCAGCCCGCCCTCGCCGCTGACGGCGTAACCAGGATGCGCACGCAGCCGCTCGACCGGCGCAGGCCTTTGCTTGACCTCCTCCCGCCAGAAGTTTCCGATCCAGAACAAGATCAGCATCACCAGACCGAAGAAAATCCAGCCGTAAATGATATGGTCAACCCCGGTGGCGAGGCGCATGCCGCTAAGGTGCCCGATCATCACGATGATATAGGCGCGCAGCCCATTGGCGATGACGGGAACCACGATCGAGGCCAGAATGAACAGAGCCCGGCGTAACCAGTCACGATAGGCAAGGTAGGCATAGAGACAGCCGAGCGTGAAAGAGGCGATCAAATACCGCAGCCCGCTGCATGCTTCTATGACCGACCAAGTACCGGTCGGTAAAATAAAAGTGAGCCCCTCGCGGTAGACGGGAACTCCGCTCAAACGCACCAGTGCTACGGCACAATCGGAGGTGAACTGCATGAGCGGGGGCACCAGGAAGTAGCCGAACGGCACGGCGAAGAACAAGAACAGCAACGGAAAGCCCAAGGCCCGCAGCAGCTGGCGACCCGCAACGAGCCATACACTCGTGACCAGCATCGCCACGACCGCGTATTGCTTTACCGCCTCCACTGCCGCAAATTCACCCAACACCCATACCAACCCAAGCACCGCCAATACGGGTACGGCCAATACGGCCGGCTGCGGCACGATGTCGAGCAGTACCTCGCGACGCCGCCAGATCAGCCAAGCGCTGATCGGGACAATTACGAAGCCGTGCGCGTAGGTCTCAGATGTGGCCCATTTATCAATCATGGACCAGAACGTCTGATGAAACAGTGTGAGGATGAACAGCACCAACACGCTGAGCCCAAGCAGATTGGGCATCCAGGCACTGCCTACCGTGGCTGAGACCAATCCGTTGCGCCCGAATCCGAACGAGCGCTCCAACTGGCCGCTCATGAGATAGCTCGCGCGCCGGCGACGGGATACGGCATTGACGCATGGCGGTAGTGCGCAGACATCGCTTGCTCAGGTGGACTCATCAGCTCGAGCAGCTGCGCGCCGGATGACTCCCAGGAGTAGTCCGCTTCGACCCGAGCCCGCGCAGCATCGCCCATCGCTTCCGCGGCCGCCGGCGAGCACATTAGACTGAGGACCTTACAGGCAAAATCCGACTCCCCGTCTGCCACGGCGATCTCGCGACCGCTCTGCGCATCGAGCCCCGCCAAGGCAGCGCCGGTACAGACCACTGCCCGGCGCATTGCCATAGCTTCAAGAATCTTGTTCTGTACACCACGAGCAATTTGCAACGGCGCCACCGCGAGCATTGCATGAGCGAGATAGGGCCGTATATCCGTTACCCGCCCGATCACCTCGACACCCGGAAGACTAGCGAGCGCCTGCACTTTGGCCGCAGGCCGTGCACCAACGATGCAAAATCGCGCCCCGCTCATCGCCGCCCTAACACGCGGCAGAACCTTGCGCGCGAACCATACGACGGCATCGACATTGGGGCGATAATCCATGGCGCCGGTAAATACCACTACTGGACCACCCGCTGGATAAGGATTGGCATACGCCGCAAAGGGGGCGAAAAAGTCGGTATCCACCCCATTGCTGAGCCACGCTGCCCTTGCTCTCTGCTCGGGCGCCATGCGGAGAAAGCACTCGGCCTCCGGTTGCGATACGAACAGCACGGTCTCGAAGCGCTCGGCCGCCGTGCGCTCAAAGCGCGCCAGACGGCGGGCCTCCAGGCGATAAAGCCACGCCAAGGGACCGCCTGCTGCGCCGTACTGGCGCCATTTTTCCGAATCCACATCCACGTAATCGGCAAGCGCAATCAGCCGGCTGACCGGTGCAGGCCGCGCGGTTACCTGCCCGTTAGGATCGTGCGGGAGGTACTGCGCCATCGCCGAGGAATAGACGAGCATGTGATGGATCCCCGCATCGAGCTTGGTCCGCACCCAGCGCTGCAGCTCCGGGCTGCGATAGTAGGCAAGGCTCAACGGCTGCGACCCGATCAACGCCGCCAGCGCGCGTATTCTGGAGCGGTATGGCCGCAGCGGCAGCAGCTTGATATCCGCGCACAAACCCTCCAGGGCATTGGCGGCCTCGAGATCGGCCGGATCATCGGCAAATGTACCCAGATGGATGCGCCAATACTGCGACAGCATTCGCAACCAGTGATACGCACGGATCTTCTCCCCCTTATTGGGGGGATACGGAATGCGGTGACTGAGAAAGAGCAAGTCCTGCATGAGCCTACCCGAGGTTGCGGACGATATGCGGCCCCAAGGCATTCGCCGCGGGTAGGGGCAGGCGTTGCCAGAGTGCTATGAACAGGCGGTATTTCGGATTCAACGGGCTGTTGTCCGGCAACGCCGTGGCCGTTACGAGCCTGCATTCGTAATGCAGCGGCTGGGGCTCGAATCCCCAGTGCTTCTTGAAATGATATGAGCCCGCGTCTCGCTTGCTGCGGCCGAAATCAAACAGACGGTAGCCGCGCTCCCGGGCGCTTTCCATGAGCTGCCAGTACATGAAGTCGTTGCCGGCGAGCGCCCGTGCCAGATGGGTACCCCCGCCGTAGAAGGGCAGCACTTCATCGCGGAAATAAAATGACAGCACGCTGGCAACCAGCCGATCACCGTGGGTCACGCTCAGCACATCACAGCTAGGGCCAAAAACCTCGCGCAGCAAATCGAAATAGCGGCGGGCGAAAACCGGTGTTCCAAGGCGATGTACACTCTCGGAGTAGGCGCGGAAGAAGCGCTCATTGTCGGCGTCGAATTCGCTGCACAGGCCTGCTTGTATACCCTTTCGCACCATCGCCCGTTGCTTGCGAGGGATGGCCTGCATATTCGCCTGCGAATCGGGGGCGATCTTGGCGCGGAAAGTGACGTAGAGGCCCTTCGTGGGCCAATCCGGATGCATGGGCTTGCGTTGCCGGTACTCTAAATGCCCCACACCAAGCTCCTCGGCCAATGCCTGCGCCGCTTCATCCAGGGCGCTCGCCGCTTGCGGTGTCGTTGCGGCTATACCCCCATAGACGGCAAAGGGCAATGAGATGAGGGCATCGCCGAACAGGCGGCTGCGTACCCGGGCGAGCGGCAGGACTCCTTCGATCGCCGCGCCGTTCTCGGCCATCAGAAAATAGGTCGGGTGACCGAAGGCCCGATCGATGACCTCCTTCCAGCCCGCCCGGTGAAAGAATGTGGCCTCTGGACAGGCATCGACGAAAGCGTCCCAGCGGGCTTCCTCTCCGGGAGCGAGGCTGCGGATGCGTAGGGGCTCCGGCTCAGGCGCTAACGACAATGCTTCCCTATTCGATGACATCCGTGTCTAACTCCTTCTCCGCACAGCTCGGTAGGTTGGGGTGAGCTTGCAAACC
>JAKDMQ010000287.1 GCA_030452265.1 Nitrococcus sp. | reverse complement strand
TTCAGCTCCGGGGTAATGTAGCGCTCCGCGCCTTTGAGCGTCTGGCGCCGGAGGTAATGATCCGGCGCCAAGTGGCTTTGCCCGCGGCTGATCTCGATGTAGTAGCCGTGGACGCGGTTGTAGCGCACCTTGAGATTAGCGATCCCGCTCGCCGCGCGCTCGCGCGTCTCGAGATCGAGCAGATACTCATCGGCGTTGCGCCAGAGCCCGCGCAGTTCATCGAGCGGAGGATCGTAGCCCTCGGCGATGACGCCGCCGTCGCGAATTAGGACCGGAGGGTCATCGGCCAGGGCGCGCCCGAGTAAATCCCGCGCCGTGGAGTGATCGCCGAGCGCCGCGGCTAGCTCAGCAAGGCGCGGGGCGTCGCAGGCATCCAAAGTTGCGCGGATTTCCGGCAATCGCCTCAAGGCCGCGCGCAACCCCGTCAGATCCCGCGGTCGCGCGGATTTCATCGCGATCCGCGCCGTGATCCGTTCGACATCGGCCATGCCGTGCAGCCGCTCTCGCAGCTCGCGCAGCGATAGGCTGCCCATGAGGGCTGTCAAGGCCTGCTGGCGGTGGCGCAGCCGCTCATGGTCTCGCAGGGGCCGATTGATCCAGCGCCGCAGTAGGCGGCTGCCCATGCCGGTGACGGTGCTATCGAGCACCCAAGCGAGTGTGTGCTCGGAGCTACCGGAGAGCGTGTATTCCAGTTCCAGATTGCGCCGGCTCGCGGCATCGAGGATGACGCTTTCATCACGCGCCTCGACCCGAAAACCGCGGATATGCGGAAGTGCGCCGCGCTGGGTATCGCTGACATACTGGAGCAGGCAGCCGGCCGCACCAACCGCAAGCGCGAGGTCCGCTGCGCCGAAGCCGTGCAGGTCCTGGGTGCCGAATTGGCGGGTGAGCAGGCGCTGCGCGGTGTCCGTATCGAAGTGCCATGTGGGGCGATGCGTTAGCCCCGGGTGCTGCGCGATCGGCGCCGGTGCGGCAACGTCCTCTTCGAGCAGAAGCTCCGCCGGGCGCAGCCGCTCGAGCTCAGCCTGCAGGTCATCGGCACTGGTCACCTCGCTCACGGTAAACCGGCCACTGGCAAGCTCCAGGGCGGCAATGCCAAAGCACCCGGCGTTGCTTTTTACGGCAGCCAGCAAAGTGCTCTGGCGCTCGTCGAGCAGAGCCTCATCGGTGAGCGTGCCTGGGGTGACGATGCGCACGACCTCGCGTTCAACCGGCCCTTTGGCGCAGGTCGGATCGCCGATTTGCTCACAGATCGCCACTGACTCCCCGCGGCGCACCAGCTTGGCGAGATAGGCCTCATAGGCGTGAACCGGAACTCCGGCCATCGGGATCGGCTTACCGGCCGATTCGCCGCGGCTGGTAAGCGTAATGTCCAACAGCCTTGCCGCGCGCCGGGCATCGTCGAAGAAGAGCTCGTAGAAGTCCCCCATGCGGTAGAACAGCAGAATGTCTGGATGCTGCGCCTTGATGCGCAGGTATTGCTGCATCATGGGCGTGTGCGCTCGGGGGTCCGCGGCGGCCGTGCTCATCGTTCTCCGTCTGGCGTTGTTCGTTGCGGCGCGGTAGCAGCGAAAGAGTATAGCGGCGCGACGGTGTAAGATGAAAACAGCCGCGGGGCGATCGCCGCCGCCGGTTACCGGGGGTGTATCATCGGTGTCTTAGCGTCTATGGAACCTGCATCGCGCTAAGAAAAGGGCGATAATGGATCATATATCCAGCAACCTACTCCGGAGGCGACGCATGGGGTTGCCACTTCGCGATCATAACTATCATACCTATGGGGATTATCTCACCTGGACCGAGGGCGATCGCTATGAGCTCATCGACGGTACCGCCTATCTCATGGTGCCGGCCCCGAGCCTTGATCACCAAGAGATCGCCGGTGAGATCTTTCGCCAGGCGGCCAACGCCTTAAGGGAAGGACCATGTCGACCCTTCATTGCGCCCGTGGACGTGCGTCTGCCCAAGGGCAACGAGGCGGACGAGCGTATCGAGACCGTGTTGCAACCGGACGTGCTGGTCGTCTGCGATTCGGCCAAGCTTGATCGCCGCGGCGTGCGTGGGGCACCGGACTGGGTGGTGGAGGTGCTCTCGCCGGCGACGGCGGGACACGACCAAATCCATAAGCTTCGGGTCTATGAGCTCCACGGCGTTGCCGAGTACTGGCTCATTCATCCCAATGATCGTGTGCTAACCATCTACCGCTTAGTCGACGGCAAATACGCTAAACCCGAAGTGCAGGCACTCGCTGGCGAGACCCGCGTCGGTGTGCTTCCCGGCCTGAGCATCGCCTGGGATGAACTGACCACTCGCCTGTCACCGCCGTCTCTCTGAATCCAATATCTTTCGTGATGCACGAGATCTGCCGCAAGCTCTAGGGCAGCCCTTTGGAAGTCACGCGCTGGGAGCGGCGCTGAGCAATTTGAAGGAGGCCCTATGTCGAATCCGACTATCCAGGCGCGCGCCGGCGGCGCCTTGATGGGTGCCCTCATTGGCGAGGCGCTTGCCGTGGGGCCGCATTGGTATTACGACCTCGACGCACTGCGCGCCGACTACGGCTCATGGATCAGCGATTACACCGAGCCGAAACCCGGCCGCTATCATGCCGGCCTGAAGGCCGGAGAATCATCCCAAGCCGGTTTCTTGCTGGAACTGACAATGCGCTCGTTGAGTGAGCGGGGCGGGTACGAGGAGGCCGATTTCTGCCGGCGCCTCGACGAGGATTTCTTCCCCCTGATCGACGGTACCCCAAACAGCGGGCC
This sequence comes from Nitrococcus sp., assembly GCA_030452265.1. Classification (GTDB taxonomy): domain Bacteria; phylum Pseudomonadota; class Gammaproteobacteria; order Nitrococcales; family Nitrococcaceae; genus Nitrococcus. The sequence goes on along the minus strand of JAKDMQ010000287.1, from coordinate 968 downwards.
GGGCGGTTATACCAGCCAGTCGATGCGCAAGGCATGGCAGCTCAGAGTACGCGAGGGTCGGCCCTGGGGACAGGCTGGAGGCTACGCCGATACAACCGAAGCGGCCGAGCGCACACTGGCCATTGCCATGCGTTACGCGCGTGAGCCGCGGAAACTTAGCAAGCTTGTCAGTGACAACACGGTGCTTACGCAAATCGATCCCACCGTCGGCGCGATGACCACGGCCTATTGCGCTGCGCTCGGTTTACTCGTGCAGGGTGAGCCCTTCGGCGAGAACATCTCCGGTAAGCTCATGGCGCTTGTGCGCTCGGGCGAGCTTCCGTTCCATACCGTGACCGCCAATGGAGAGGCGTCCGTACCCGATGGTGCGGAAGCACCACGCCGCGCGGGACAGTTCGCCTCCCCCGACGCGCTGCTCGGCATGGGCAGCATCGCCCGCGCCGCGGCGGACCCGGACGTGCGTATCGACCCGGCGTGGAAAGTCTCGCTGGTGTATGGCATGCCGTGCAGCGTCTATCATCAATTCCCGGCCGTGTATTATCTGAGTGCGCGCTTTGCCGAGGATTTCGAGGCGGCCGTGCTTAACGCCGTCAACAGCGGCGGCCAGAATCAGGCGCGGGCCATGCTTACGGGCGCCCTGGTCGGTGCGATGGTGGGAATCGAGGGTATTCCGGAGCGCTTCATCGATGGCCTCGACCGTGCGCAGGAGCGGTTGGCAATGGCGGATGCCATTGCCGCCAAAGTGTGAGTTTCCGAGGGGTGGGTCGTCAATTAGGCAAGTGGTGTCAAAAAATTAGAGTTCGTCGGCAACGCTTGCTATGGACAATCGCTAAAGGCGATGCCCGTTGGTTTCGCGCCCTGCTTTTCATTATGCAATGTCGAAGTCGATGTTCTCTACTAAGGAATGCGTTGAGAAAGCCTCATGAAGTGCTGAACAAATATTTACGGATATCCGAAATGCACTCTCT
>JAKDMQ010000070.1 GCA_030452265.1 Nitrococcus sp. | reverse complement strand
CGGCGCGGCAGCGAAGAGGAGCAGCGCGGCGAGCGTGCCGGCCAGGACCGTGGCGCGCATGCGCTCAGTCCGCGGGCTCGGTCGTATCCTGGCCCGAGACTTTGAGGTCGCCGCCGACCGAGATGTCGCCGCCGGCGCCGACGCCCTGCTCGACCTGGACCTTGGACCTGGAGTCGCCCGAATTCACGGGCTGGAGGTAGGTGAACACCGCCCAGAGCGCGGCGGCCACCACGGCGAGCCCCGAGCCGAGCCACGTCAGCACGTTGCGATTCTCCGGGTTTTTAAGCCAATTCCACATCGCAATACCTCCCAAGCGGGCGCGGCTGCGCGCAGCATTGAATAGCCGGAGCATACCCCCGCACAACTTGCGGCTAAAGGCAGGCAACCAACCGTATCATGTCACTGGAACAACGATACCCGCGTCTTGCCTCCGGCGGGCCAGCCAAGCAGTAAAGACTCACTTGGAGCGTTGCCGTTTGTTCGTTCATGCCTTGCCAAGCCCCAAGGGCGGTTAGCCTGCCGAGCCAGCGTTCGGTATAATAGGTCGTATGCCCCCTGCCTGATTTCACGCACTGCAGTGCCCTACCCGGTTCCACGACTAGAGGCTCGTATGGCCGCCGCAACACTTTATGACAAGCTTTGGGACATCCATGTCGTGCGCGACAACGCCGATGGCACCTCGCTGCTCTATATCGATCGCCATCTGCTGCACGAGGTCACCTCGCCACAAGCCTTCGAGGGGATGCGCCTTGCTGGGCGCAAACCCTGGCGCGCGGCGGCCAATCTGGCGGTGGCCGACCACAACGTGCCTACGCTCAACCGCGCGCAAGGGATCGCCGACCCGGTCTCCCGGCTACAGGTGGAAACGCTGGATCACAACTGCGCGGAGTACAAAATCGTCGAGTTTCGCCTAGCCGATTCGCGCCAAGGCATCGTCCATGTCATCGGCCCCGAACAGGGCGCTACGCAGCCGGGAATGACCGTGGTCTGCGGGGATTCCCATACCTCGACTCATGGTGCGCTGGGAGCGCTCGCCTTCGGCATCGGGACCTCCGAGGTCGAGCACGTGCTTAGCACCCAGACCCTGATTCAGTCCCGCTCCAAGAGTATGTTGGTGCGAGTGAATGGACAGATCGGAGCCGGGGTGAACGCCAAGGATATCGCGCTCGCTCTGATCGGCCGGATCGGTACCGCCGGTGCCACCGGCTATGCCATCGAATTCGCCGGTGCAGCCGTGCGCGCCCTGTCGGTAGAAGGGCGGATGACCTTGTGCAACATGTCGATCGAGGCGGGCGCGCGTTGCGGTCTGGTGGCAGTAGACGAAATCACCATCGATTATATGCGCGACCGCCCCTTCGCACCGCGAGGCGCGCTGTGGGACCGCGCCGTTGCCTACTGGCGCATGCTCGCGAGCGAGCCGGACGCGATATTCGATCGCGTCCTTGAGCTCGATGGCGCCGACATCGTGCCGCAGATCACCTGGGGCACGTCACCCGAGATGGTGGCGGCAGTGGATGCCGGGGTACCGGACCCCGCCGCCGAGCCCGATTCCACTCGCCGTACTGGCATGGAGCGGGCGCTCGAATACATGGGGCTCGAGCCGGGGCTGCCGATGACATCGATCCGCCCGGATAAGGTTTTCATTGGCTCCTGCACCAACTCGCGCATCGAGGACCTGCGGGCGGCCGCCGCAGTGGTGCGGGGGCAGCACGTGGCGGACAATATCAAGCTCGCGCTGGTCGTGCCAGGCTCCGGGCTTGTCAAGCAGCAGGCCGAAAGCGAAGGGCTAGATCGGATTTTCCAGGCCGCCGGCTTCGAGTGGCGAGAGCCCGGCTGCTCCATGTGCCTCGCCATGAACGCGGATCGCCTGCAGCCCGGCGAGCGCTGTGCCTCAACCTCGAACCGCAACTTCGAGGGCCGTCAGGGCCAGGGTGGCCGGACTCATCTGCTCAGCCCGGCCATGGCCGCCGCCGCCGCGATCCGCGGTCACTTCGTCGATGTGAGGAAGCTTTGACATGCAACCGCTCATACGGATCAAGGGCGTCGTCGCGCCCCTCGATCGCGCTAATGTGGACACGGACGCCATTATCCCGGCGCAGTTCCTGAAGTCGATCAAGCGCACCGGCTTCGGTCCCAATCTCTTCGACGCGTGGCGTTATCTTGATCACGGCGAGCCCGGCCAGGATTGCGCCGGCCGGCCGCAGAACCCGGATTTTGTGCTCAACGAGCTGCGCTATCAAGGCGCAAGCATACTGCTTGCCCGGCGCAACTTCGGTTGCGGCTCCTCGCGCGAGCACGCCCCCTGGGCACTCAAGGACTATGGCTTTCGAGTCCTGATCGCGCCGAGCTTCGCCGAAATCTTCTATAACAACTGCGTCAAGAACGGGGTTTTACCAGTAGCGCTCGATGAGAAGTCGGTCGAGCAGTTGTTTCAGGAGGTGGCCGCCAGTGCCGGATACACGCTGGAGGTGGACCTACCGAGCCAAGCGGTGACCACCCCTTCGGGCCAGGCGTTTTGCTTCGAGATCGATGCCTTCCGCAAGCAGGCCTTGCTCGACGGGCTGGACGAGATCGGTCTGACGCTCCAGCACGCCGCCGAGATCCGGGCCTATGAGGAGCGCCGCCGGCGCGATGCGCCCTGGCTGTTCCAGAGCCCAGATGCATGAGCGCCAAGATCGCAATTCTCCCAGGCGACGGGGTGGGTCCCGAGATCGTCGCCGAAGCCGTCAAGGTGATCGGCTGTCTACGCGAAGACTTCGGTCTTAGCGTAGAGCTCGAAGAAGCCCAAATCGGCGGTGTGGCGGTGGATGCCACCGGCGAGCCGTTGCCGGAGGCGACCCTGCGGCTGGCACGGGCGGCCGACGCGATCCTGTTGGGCGCGGTCGGCGGGCCAAAATGGGACACCATCGAGCGGCCGCGCCGGCCGGAGCAGGGCTTGCTTGCCATCCGCGCCGCGCTCGGTCTGTTCGGCAATTTGCGCCCCGCCATTCTTTATGCCGAGCTGGCCGGGGCCTCGGCGCTGCGCCCCGAGATTGTGGCGGATCTCGACATTCTGATCGTGCGCGAGCTAACCGGGGGCATATACTTCGGTGAACCCCGCGGGGTGCGCACGCTTGAGACGGGTGAGCGCGAGGCGTACAACACGCTCGTCTACCGCGAATCGGAGATCGAGCGCATCGCGCGCCTTGCGTTTGCCATTGCCGCAAGGCGTGGCGGCCGTCTATGCTCCGTGGACAAAGCCAACGTCCTCGAGTCGAGTGGTCTCTGGCGCGAAGTGGTCACGCGGCTCGCCTCCGAATATCCCCAGGTCGAGCTCTCGCACCTCTACGTCGACAATGCGGCGATGCAGTTGGTGCGTGCGCCCAAGCAGTTCGACGTCATCGTCACCGGTAATTTGTTTGGGGACATCCTCTCGGATTGTGCCGCTATGCTGACCGGCTCCATTGGCATGCTGCCATCGGCCTCGCTGGACGAGCGAGCCAAGGGCCTATACGAGCCGGTCCACGGCTCGGCGCCGGACATTGCCGGGCGGGGAGTGGCCAATCCTCTCGCCACCATCCTCTCCTTGGCGATGATGCTTCGCTACAGCCTCAACCAACCGCGGCTTGCCCAACGGGTCGAAAACGCGGTCGGGCGTGTGCTCGCCAATGGCTACCGCACGGGGGATATTTACACCACGGGGACGCGCCGGGTGGGAACCCGGGAGATGGGCGATGCCGTGACCGGCGCATTGCGTGCGGGCGCTTCGTACTGATGAGTGCAGAGAGATTGCCAGCCCGGAGCGGTGCGCACTGGCGGGACACGCCGTGAATACCTCCATGTAGGCTCGACGGCGGCATCTGAACAGCAAAGCGACAAGGTAAGCGTTTATGAAGCAAATTGGATTCGTCGGCTGGCGCGGCATGGTGGGCTCGGTGCTCATGCAGCGTATGCGTGAGGAGAATGACTTCGCCGGCATTGCGCCGGTTTTCTTCTCCACTTCCCAAGCAGGCAAGCCGGCACCGGATGTGGGCCGTGAGGTGCCGGCGCTTAAAGACGCCCATGATTTGACCACGCTGCAGGCAATGGATGCCATCATCACCTGTCAGGGCGGCGCCTATACCAAAGCGGTTTATGACGAGTTGCGCGGTATGGGTTGGACGGGTTACTGGATCGATGCTGCCTCGACGCTGCGCATGCTGGAAGAGAGCGTCATCATCCTGGACCCAATCAATCGGGCTGTCATCGACCGCGCCCGCGCGGCAGGGGTCAAGACTTTCGTCGGCGGCAACTGCACGGTAAGTCTCATGATGATGGGGGTCGGCGGCTTATTGAGTCACGATTTGGTGGAGTGGATCAGCCCAATGACCTACCAAGCGGCCTCCGGCGCGGGGGCCCAGCATATGCGGGAGCTCGTCCAGCAGATGGGCTTTTTGCATGGCGCCGCGAATCGCTTGCTGGATGATCCGGCGAGCGCGATTTTGGAAATCGACCGGGCGGTATCCGAAGCGCTGTGCGGCGGCGATTATCCGTGTGAGCATTTTGGTGTTCCGCTCACCGGTAGCCTGATCCCGTGGATAGATAGCGCGATGGATTGCGGCCAAAGCCGCGAGGAATGGAAGGCCGGTGCCGAGACCAATAAAATTCTCGGCCGTGAGGGGAGCCCTATTCCCATCGATGGTCTGTGCGTTCGCGTTGGCGCGATGCGCTCTCATTGCCAAGCGCTGACGATCAAGCTGCGCCAGGATGTGCCCATCGATGAGATCGAGCGCATCCTGGCACAGGCCAACGACTGGGTGCGGGTGGTGCCCAACGAGCCGGAGGCATCGAAGCGCGAGCTTACCCCGGCGGCCGTGACTGGGACACTCAGCGTAACGGTGGGCAGGCTGCGTAAGCTCGCCATGGGGCCGCAATACTTGGCGGCCTTTACCGCAGGCGATCAGCTCCTCTGGGGCGCGGCGGAACCGTTGCGGCGCATGCTGCGGATTTTGCTCGACGATTAGCCCGCGCCCGATTCCGCCCACACAGACGGTTTTGGCCGTGCGCAGCGAGCGTTGCAGAGAATCTCTTCAAGTCTTAGTCAGTTGCCGAAGCTGCGAACCAAGTCGAAGTTTTCGGTTGGTAAATGCGGCATAAAAGCAGCGGAACCTCCAGTTGGTGGCCGTTCACCCACTCGCCGCGGAGCCATCCCCGCAATGAACGTCCCAGTGGATTTCCAGCTGCTAGGTTCCGAAGCTTTAACGACGGGAATTAGGGGAACTTTGCATGGCACGCAAGCTGGCATCTGCTTTGGTGGTTGCGTTGATGGGGACTCCGCCGACGATTACGGCGCTAGGTCTTGGCGAAATCGACTCGGATTCCGCCTTGAATGAGCCGCTGTCGGCTCGAATCCCGCTGCTTTCGTTAGAGCGCAACGACGCCGCCTCGATTCGTGTATCGCTCGCCTCGCCGGCCGCCTTCGAACGTGCAGGCCTGGATCGTCCCTTCTATCTTTCCCGGTTAAAGTTCGAAGTAAAACAAACGGATGGGCAGCAGTATATCCTCATCTCCAGCGAAAAGCCCGTCAAGGAGCCATTCCTTGATTTTCTGCTCGACGTGCGCTGGCCGCAAGGCGCTTTCCAGCGTGAGTATACGGTGCTGCTGAGTCCGACGCAGTACGCGCTAAATAACTCCGCAGGCCCAGTGCACAGCGAACAGGTTAGCGCGAGCCAGACTTGGCCACGCAGCGAGGGGTACACACCGGCGCAGGCATCGATGCCGGTGAGCATCGCGGCCGAAGGCGGGGTTGACGAGCCAGCGCCGAGCGGGGCGACCCGCTATGGACCCGTGCAGGCCAACCAGACGCTCTGGAGTATTGCCAGAGAAGTTCGCCCGAACGGGGATGTCAGCGTCTATCAGACGTTGCAAGCGATCCTGTTAGCGAACCCGGCGGCATTCATCGATGGCAACATTAATTTCATGATCGAGGGGTCGGTGCTGCGCGTGCCCACGCCTGAAGAAATCGCCCGCCTCGATGCCGGCAAGGCAGCGCTGCGAATGCAGGAGCAGCTCGTGCGCTGGGAGAGGGCGCATTCGATCGCCGGCTCTGAAACTGCGCTAGCACAAGCGAGCAGCGAGACTGCGGCAATGCCGTCTGGCAGCGCTGCCGAGACGGACACCACATCGGCAGTCTCACCAGCGAAGGGCCGTCTGCATGTGGTGGCCACGCCGGCAGGCGGCGAAGCGCAAGCAACGCCATCGCTTGTCGATGAGCCCTTGGCACCGACCGAGCAGAACATCCTGCGACTGCAGCAGGAGCTTGCGCTGGCGGAAGAGCAAAACGCCAGTTTGGAAACCGCCAATACACGCTTGCAACACAAAGCGAGCTTGCTGAAAGACAAAGTGGCCGACCTAAAAGGCGTGGTCAATCGCGAGCTTGATAGCGACGTCTCTTTGCCGGTTATCGAGGCGAATGCGAATCGGGCGGACGGGTCGATCGCGGCGGTGCAACAAGGACTCGCCGTTGACTCGCAAAATGAAGCCACGTTGGCAAGCTCCGCGGCGGGGTCGCAGGCAAATCATTCGCCGACAACTGAGAGTGGACGGATCAGACAGCCTGATCTGACGAATCAGGCGGCCGCGGCCAAAGCGCCGCAGTCGCGGCCGACTCAGGCACACACGGACTCTGCTGATGCGCAGGCGAATCCCGCCGTGCGGCAGCCGGCCGACCCTTCACTCAAAGCGCGGATTTTGGACTATCTGCCGGCGGGTGCGAAGTGGGTTGTGCTGCTCGCCACCGGCCTGCTGTTGGCGCTTTCGCTGCTGTGGGCGATCCGCCGCCGCCGCAGCTCCTCCGGACCGCGGCGCGAACCTCAGCCGGAGGCGCTTGCCGAGGGAATGGAACAGGCGTTTGCGTTCGTGAACCCGGATAGCGCCGCAACAACCGCTGGCCATGCCGATGGGCAACCGCGGGTCGCAGCGGCTGCATCTGAGCGCACGGCGCTGGATGAGGCCGAGGCGTGCGTCGCCCGCGGCCAGTACGAACAGGCGCAAGAGCTTCTCGATCGTGCCTTGGGCGAGCAGCCCGATAACGTAGAACTGCGGCTGAAGCTACTCGAGGTTCTGGTAGCGCAAGGCGACCGCAATGGGTTTGAGGCCGAGGCGCAGGTCCTGCATACGCAGCTTGCGGACCAATCTGATCCACACTGGCACCGCACCATCGAGCTGGGACGCCAGATTGCCCCCGGTAATCCGTTGTTCAGCGACGCGCTAACCTCTGATGGGACGACGACGCAGCCGCCGCAAAGCGTGGACACCACCACGGTAGCCGCGGCCGAATCGGCGGACACACCACCGCCGCGGGCCATGGGAACCGATTTCGACCTCGGGGTAGGGACCTTGAGTCTGGACCTGCTCGGCAACCGCGGCAAGGACGCGCTGCAATCGGTCGATGGGCGCGAGGAAAGCACAGTACTCGAGTTCAATCTGGGCGAGATCGAGGAGTTCGCGTCACAAAAGGCAGAGCTCGATGCAGCATCATCTTCCTCCCGTGACGCGTTGGATGACGAGGATAATGAGCTTGGCTCGCTGGATTTCTCTGTGCCCGAGGATTTGGATGTTCCGCAGGAGCAGATTAGGGGCGATGGCAGCGATAGCGACCAGGGGGATACGCTACAGCTCGACGATGACTCCTTGCAAAGTGAGCCCGACACGGAGCAGACCACCGCGGATGAAGTCGACGATTTGATGGACCTGGACGAGGTAGGCACCAAGCTCGATCTGGCGCGCGCTTATTTGGATATGGGAGACACCGACGGGGCGCGGAACCTCCTCGAGGAAGTCGTCACGGAAGGTAACCCGGCGCAACAAAGCGAGGCGCAGGAGTTACTGCAGAAGGTCGGGTAATCGCTTATAAGTGGGGCTGTGTAGTCAGAAATAGCGGTGAGCTATTAATCCTTGCGCCGCAAGTGCAGTGTGCCGTGCCGAGGCCCGGGGCGGTACGCTCGCGGGACACGCCGTGAATTCTTCCCTGTAGGCTCGACGGCGGCATCCTTGCCGCCGACGGTCCCGCCAGAGCGCACCGCCCCGAGCTGACAATGCCTCTCCAAAGATCAGCTCGGAGGTTGGGCTGAGCTTGCGAACCCCAACATTTGCCCTTAGCCGCGCGCTTGCCGCAGCTCGCGCGCCCGGCGGCGCACCTGCGCTTCGGTGCTGCTCAATGCCAAGCCGCGAACGGCATTGCGCAGCGCCTCCACGACCTGACGGCGACCGGGAATATTGAGCTGCGCGGCGAGCTCGCTCCAATCGCGCTGCTGCAGCACTCGGGCAAGCAAGGCAAGCTGCTGCGAGCGGCTGAGCGTTTGGCTGATTTGCGGGTTTGTGAGGGCATGGCGGGTCAGGCGTTGCAGGGCCACCAACGCGTCGGCGTATTGGCGCCGGCCAAAGCCGAAGGCAAGCAGATCGTCCCAGTCTTTCTCGGTGGGGGAGGGCGTGCTCGTCGGCCCGAGCCGCTGGAGCAGCATGAGCGCGAGCGCGGCGTCCAGACCGCGCAGAGGTTCAGTTAGCAGACTCGGCAAGTGCTCGGCGAATCGCTCCCGGGCGGCATTCAGCAGCCGACTACCCGCTGGGCTCAGGGGCCGCAGCACGATGGCGCAATGGCTGCCGCTCGAGGCCTCGCGGTGACTGCCAAGGCGCACCACGTGCATATCACAATGCTTCCAGAAGCGGACCAGCTCGACCGTGGCGCCGAAGGCCGCGGCGAGATAATCGATCCCGCTGTTGTGTGCGGCGTCGGCAATGCCGATCATCAGCCGCCTCCCCAGGCCGCGGCCCTGGCAGGCGGGGTGGACGGCAATGCGCAGTATGCGCCGGCCGTGTAAGGCGGCCGCCTGCGCCAAGCCGGCGTGTGCCGCGAGTGACTGCGCCACCAGATGCCCCCGTGGCCGGCGCACCCCGAGCCAGATCGCCTCGGCGAGCTCCGGTGAAAAACCCCCTTCGTCGATCACCAAAGCGGCCGCGGCGATATGGCCGCGGTAGCGCAGCACCCATACGCACAAGCCGGGTGCATCGAGCAGATGGCGCAGATCCCCGGGCGTGGTGCGGTAATGGGCCAGAACCAGTAGCCCGAAGAGCTCGCTTAGGTTGCTCTCGTCGTCGGCCAGCGCGTCGCGATCCAACGGTTCTATGTGACACCCTGCGGCCGTTGCATCCGCAAGCGCCCTATCCGGTGCCGGCAGCGCGTTTAAGAGCAGTGCGTGAAACGTAAAGCGCTCGGCCGGATCACCTTTCGCCCAGCGAATCGGGGTTTCCAGCCAGTGCTCGCGCCAATCCGGCGTATGCGCATCGAGCACCTTTCGAAAACGCAGAGCAAAACCGCGCCCGCTCCCCTCATAGCCATGAATCGTGCTGGCGAAAACGATGCGGGGATAGCGCCGCAGCAGCGTGCTCAGCACGGCCGTTGGTATCGCGGCCGCCTCGTCGACGAGCAGCAGCTCAGCCGCGCGCGGGCAGCGTAGCAGCGCATCTGGTGGCATGAACTGCAACGCGGCGTTGGCGGTCGTGAGGCGGCCGCGGGTGGCGTGCGCCTCAGGAAGGCCGCGTTGGGCCTGGGTGAACACCGCCGCGGCCGCTGCCAGGCTGGGGGCCGTGACGATAATCCGCGTGCAACCGCTGCTCAATAGCCGCGCGGCGGCGATTCCCAGGGCCGCCGATTTGCCGCGCCCGCGGTCCGAGGTGAGCACTACGGGGCGGTATCGATGACCGCGGGCACAGCGTTCGATCGCCGCTACGGCGCGCTGCTGATCAGGCGTAGAGTGCATTGGTGAATCGCGACCGGAAGGCGCGGGTGAGGCAATTGTGGGCAGCGGTTTGTCCGGCTCGAGCACCAGGGCGTCCGGAGAGAAGCGGATGATTCGAGCCAAACGCTGCAGATAGCGCCCGCCGAGCTGCTCAGGCGTATAGGGGTAGGGCGTGATTCGCTCCGTGGCCGGATCGGTGTAATCCGACCACAGCGCAAGCGCCGGGGCGAGCAGCAGCACTAGGCCGCCGCCGTGAACGGCCCCGATGGTCGCGCCGAAGGCATCCGGGTCGAAGCCGGCCCAGGCATCGACGACCAGGGCATCGACCTCCTGGCCAAGAAGCTGGCGCGCCTGCGCCGTGGCCAACGGCGCGATTCCGGCAACTGCCCGGTCACCCAGCCAAACTATTGCCGTGAGCTGTGGCTGTTCGAGGAGTACTTGCGCTTGCTCGAGGCACCAGTCGCGCTCGCCCGTCACAACCAGTACCTGACGATGGCACGAAATGCGATTGGCTGCAATCAGAGCCGCGGAGAATTCTCTGAGGTCTTGTAAGCGATGTCCGCCGCGCGCTGATTGATCTGTGCCGGGGAGCATACTGGTAGGTTACCTGATCGCAGACTCTGTCCGAGCCATTTCCGCGTGCGGTAGAGCTACTTCAAATTGTTCTACGAGGGGATCGTAGGGGGCGTGGGCAAACGTAATCGTGATTGGAGCCGGACTGAAGCCCACCGGGAAACCGATGGAACATCCACTGGACTCTAAGACGACGCGCGCTTTCTATCGCGGCCGGCAACTGCGCTGACTGCTGGTTCGCGCGGCGGAAATGAAACGATACGCTCGGGATGCATGGCTTGCTTTGCCATGAGATCATTGAAAATGGCATCAATGTCGTAATTGAACTGACGCGCATATTCATCTCTGAGATCCCGCGTCTCTTTGACGATAGGGTCCTGCCACATCCCTAGGCCTCCATGAGCTCAGGTGGCGTGCAGATCACTGGCGGTTCATAGCCAAGCGTTCTGCAAGTGACTTCGATTATAGGCCGACTACGTGCATTGGCAATGTGTGCGCAATTCCACGTGAGCAAATACTCAATACCGTTCACGGCTGCAATAGCCACATGATACGCATCCGCTTCTGCTTTCATCGCGCATCTTGCCTTGAGCGCCGAAATACCCCCTCGGGCGGCGCCCGTTTGACCCAGTGCGCGCATGTGGATTTCCCCAGACTGGTGCCCATCCCAGCCGTGAGGGCTTAGTCAGGCATCTCAAAGCGCTCTACCGCCGTGGCTATCGTGGCAAGCGGCAGCACCAAGCGCAGCGGGTCATCGAGCAGCGCCAATGCCCCAAACCGACGGTACCATCGCGCGGCGGCATCATCCTTGGCGTCGATGGCGAGCGCAACGCCTCCGACCTGCTCTGCGACGCGCAAGCACCGGATACCGGCTGCCAGTAGGAGATCGCCGCCCAACCCCTCGCGCTGAACGGACACATCTACCGCGAGCCGGGCCAACCGGAATACCGGTACATCGTAACGACCGAGCTTGGCGGTAAGCTTCGCGGGCGCTCGCGTAAACTCGATGGCGCCAGGACTGATGGAATAAAAGCCAAGAATACGTGCGGGCTCTTCGGGCGGGACGGCGACAAAGGTTTTCGCGCCACCCGATATGTGGTTCTGTCGAGCGTAACGCCGCAAATACGCGTTAAGAGCAGGCGCGCCGCAGTGAAAGCGCTTGCGATCGTGCTCTCGCCCGATGGGTGCCTCGAGCCAGGCACGCAAGATGGCTCACGCCCTGCTCGTGCGGCGCTTGGCGGCAGCGACGAGCGCGGGTGACGGCTGCGGCGGGTGCTCAAGCAAATCCAGCACGCGCAGGCTGTCTCGCTCGGAGAGAGCGATTCGCTCAGCCTGGTCCACAACATTGCGCGCGTGAGGCAGGATACCGCGCATAATAAAGCTGGTCAGGTGCAGCCGTTCGTAGGCGGCCGCTGCGGCCAGAATGCGCTTTTCCTCTTTCGTTACCCGCAGCTCGATTCGATCTTCACGGGTTGGCCAAGTATGCCCCATAGCGGTCTCCGATGCTGCGCACTGTACGGATCATAACCGTACGATTGCAAACGATCAATATGCCGCTCAGCACCGGCTTGCTGCTTTGGCTATCTCCGGTAAAGCCGACAACGAAGGCGTGTACCGCGCGCCTGTCAAGCAAATCGACAGCCAATGGAGAAACGCCGACATGGGTCGCCGCAAGCCCTTGATACTCGATTCTGCGGCGCACCTCGCGATAATGGGTGCCACTGCTCACGCACCGGCACTGAGCTGGGCACTGAACATCGTAACCACCCATGGACTCAAGGGCGAGGCTACGCCGGAGAGCGTGGTCTGATGACTTCTCGTGTCGATGTCGCGCAGGCGCGATCAAGCGATAGCGCAGGCGTCGATCTGGAACGCTTGGCCGTGCTCGGCCCGAAAGAGCCCTGGCACGTGGCGCTGCTGCTGCCGCGCACCGGGGGCGACCTCTCGCCGGTCATAGACACCTACGAGCGCGACGCGCTACTCGCACGCACCGGTGGGCAGGTGCTGCTGCGCGGGTATCACGAATCCCGCCTGAACGTTCACTACCAGCCCGTACCGAGGGTGGGCGGTATATCTCGGACCCCAGGGGACAAAACGTCGCCTTTACCATATTGGGCAATAGCGCTGAGACGGCGCGTCGGCTCTCGGAGATGGGCTTGGATCTGTGCCTGTGGGGGCGGCTCGATGAGTGCCGCGATAGCCCGAGGCAATATAGGCCCCTGGGGCGTATGCGATGATAAGATTCTGACCGGTTGACAGCCGCCCAGTCGTGCCACCGCCGTGTGCTAACTTTTCGCTTGTGCGCTTGTGCGCTTGTGCGCTTGTGCGCTTGTGCGCTTGTGCGCTTGTGCGCTTGTGCGCTTGGCCGCTAAGCCACTTTGTCAGTCGTTGACAATAGGAGTATTTACAAGACAAGCAGGTTTGAACGAAGCCCTGAATGAAAAGGGGGTTATTCGATCAAAGCGTCGTTTCGGTTGCGGAAGTGATCTACCCAGACCGATGTGTCGATGAGCACATTCACTGCGCCGCGGATTCTCCTCGACGTCGTGGTATGTCCTGCATTTCAGGCGCTGTGCCGCCCAGGGCGGCAAGGCGTCGGGCCGTGCGTACCCGCACATAGGTCTCGATGGCCTCCCGGAAAAGGTCTGATGGTTTGTCCACGCCGGGGGCGGCCAGCTTCAACGCCTGTCCATACAGGGCATCATCAATGGTAACAGTAGTCCGCATTGCACTCCTTAATCTCCAGGTCGCAACTTTCGCAACCGCGCATCCAGTCGGGCTAAGGCCTCCAACTCCGTCTTGCTGGTGATATGGTGTCGATCCGGGTCGCGCAACGCGCAGTAGACAACCGCCTCCAGGCAGTCGAGATCCCAATCATACAGTGTCAACGGCCGTATTCCCTGATAGGCGCCGATTCGGCAATCCAAACCAAACGCCTCGGCCATCGCCCACGTCAACTTGTGCAAGACGTCCAACTCTGTTCCCTGAAAGCGAACCTTATATGGCGTGTCGTACTTGCCTGGTTTCATCACACCGCCCTCCGCTCAATCTGCTCAACGTTCGGCACCCGCAACTGGTTGGGAAAATCAGGTCCGCGTAAGATGGTATTTATGCTTGCGCGCGGCCCAAACCTCGAGCACGGCGCTCCATGGCGAGAAGACAATGGTAGATGAAAGCATTCACGGGCGTTGCGATGCCGGCCTGCGCGGCGAGCCGCACGACCGCGCCAGTCTGCGCCTCGAGCTCCGAGGCGCGCCCTTCCATGATGTCCCGCTGCATCGATGCCGTCGCATCCGCTGGGAGATCGTCGATTGAGCCCATGGTGGTCGTAACGATATCACTCGGCAAAGCCACCTGCCGTGCCCGCGCGACGGCGCCCATGCCGCTGATTGCGGTGATGAATAGAAATTTTTCCACATGGCGGCCTGCACGATGCGGAATTACCGCCAAAGCTGACCCATGATATATTCATCAAGATACGCAATATCGCGACTTTTGTCCGAGCATAGATGAAGGGCCTTGAGGCTGAAGTTTTGAGAATTCTTGAGCCGGTCGAAGTCCTGCAATACCCCCACTATCTGCGTTGCAAGGTCCTGCAAACGCATGCCGTGCGAGCCCGTACCGAAAAGGGGAAGCGCTAAGGATTCCACGCGGAGTTTCAACGCCTCCCGAAAAATGTTACTCAGACATTTATATATGAACTGAGGGGTGAACTCGTTGTCCTCGCCCCACCAGGCGAACAGAATGAGTTGCTCGGTTCGACCCAAATGGTACGCCGGCGTTGTGATGGCGCTGCCCAGGCCTAGCTGCCCATCCGGCAGCGTGTTGCGTATTGCGTCTAGGTCGCTGGCGAGTTCGGGACCGCATCGTGCGCCAACCTGCTGGCCCAGACGATAGTTGAGGCTCATCATGATGTTGACATTGCAAGCGACGGCCTGGGCTTCCACAGAGAGAATATCGCCGTGGAGGCACTCTACGTCGAGCTGATCTAGCCATTCCATTATTTCGCCCTTGGCACATTAGCCCGCTAACCGGGCAAATTTCCGGTTGGCTTGGAGCTGAGAATTTTCACCACACACTCACTTTTTGGATCGTCCCGCGCGTATGCCACGCTCCGCTGGCCAAGAGGCTGTGCTTAGCTTATCGCACGGAATCGCGCGCCGAACTATCTCGCCTGTCCGTGCCGTCCCCGCGCGCGGTAGAGCTACTTTATTGGTTCTCGGAGTAGTTTCGTATCAGTCGCCGCAAGAACCTGAACGGCAGAAGGAGCGAGCCTAATACAATGCGCACCAAATGCGCGGCTAAGTTGCCTACCATAGAATCTGCTGCTCCCCGGCCGATAAAAATTCGGGCAAAAGCACCGAACACGCCTAACAACGAGAAGCCCGCGACGATGACGAGCACCCAAATCCCTCTCTGCCAACATGACTGAGACACCAGACCCCCTTTAGAATTACTGTAGGGCGTTGGAAGGTGAGAGATCATGAGCGCAGAGAGAGACA
>JAKDMQ010000286.1 GCA_030452265.1 Nitrococcus sp. | reverse complement strand
CAACCGGCCGGTGATACGGATGCTGCCGCAGCTACGCGTCGTCAAGCTCGGCGGCAGCTCGATTCTCGACAAGGGGCGCGATGCCATATTGTCCGTCGTCGACGAGCTCGAGCAGGCACTCTCCGAGCGCAATCTGCTCATCGCCACCGGTGCCGGAATCCGCGGCCGGCACGTCATGGGTGTCGGCCTCGACATGGGTCTGCCGACTGGCGTCCTGGCCGCTCTCGCCTCGAGCGAGGCGGAGCAGAACGGGCACATCATCGCCGCACTGCTTGCCGAGCACGGCGTTTCCTACCTGCCCCACGCTACCGTGGGGCGCCAGCTCGCGGTCCACCTCGCGGCGAGCCCGGCCGCGGTCTGCAACGGCTTCCCACCCTACGAGCTCTTCGACCATCCGCCGGCGGTCGGCAAAATCCCGCAGCATCGCACCGATGCCGGCGTCTTCCTGATCGCCGATGCTTACGGTGCGAAGGAGCTGGTGTACGCCTCCGACGTCGACGGCATCTACGACGCCGACCCGCAGCACAGCTCCGGGGCGAAGTTGCTGAAGAGCGTGACGGTCGACGAGCTAGCCGGGATGGACCTCAAGACCTTGCCGATCGATCGCATCGTGCTCGATCTGATGCGCTCGGCGAAGCACATGACGCAGATTCAGGTCGTGAACGGCCTTGAGCGAGGCAACATCACCGGCGCCCTTGCCGGCAAGCATGTGGGAACGATCGTCCGCAAGTAAAGCACGGTTTCATTCCCGTAAACTGTTGGGGTTCGCATATCCGCCGTGCCACGCGCGGCGGATATGTCTAAAAACAGTTATCCAATCTTGTTTATTCCAATTCCCCATCGTTGGAATTTTCTGAAGAACCGAAGCAGCCCTGGTGAATCGTATACAGCCGTTTTAAACGCATATTTCATCTTATTTCTCCGCGAGTACTCTGGCTGATTACAATAATACTTATGTCCTTTGTAATCGCGGTATTCTATAAAGTCTTTGACAGCGAAAAGGTTGCCGAATTTGAACTGTGAAGGAATGTAGTGCGCAGTCAGCGACTTTCTGGAAAAACGGCGATCTTGAGTCGGCAAAGCGCCATGGATTGTTTTCGAATTCCAGAAGATAATATCTCCTTTTTTGAGCGCCGGAGCAATCACCTTGTCTTGATGTTCGTCAAAGTAAACCTTGATTCTTTGAAGCCATGCCGAGTGTGAAAGATCCTTTTCTCCTTTTAAAAAATCTTCCTGCATTGTTTCTGTCATGACGAAAAAGCGCCCTGCTCTTTCATCGATATCTTCTAATGCAATCCAAGCAGCAGTCAAATTTCCGGAAGGAATGGTATCTAGGTACCAGCAATCTTTATGAGGGACGGTTTCAGCATTCACATCAAAGAGCACGGAATTCATGAGATTATGTGACGATGACCCAGTAAGCTTGCTCAGCATATTGATAATTGGAGCGCTAAAGAGAATTTCCAGAGCGGCGCTTGAGAACTTGGGGGATTTTGAGTAACCATGGATATCAAGAAAAGATTGTGCGACATAACCATGGTCCGTCATTGTATTGATTTCATACTTATTCGTGGTTTGCCTGAAAAATGGTTCTTTTGATGGAACAATTTTCTGATGATAATGGTTGAGCAGCTCATCAATCAAGGTTGCGGGTACTAGATTTGGCGCAATGAAATAACCGTGCCGATTATAGTAATCTTTGGTGGATAGATGGGCCTGCGCTTTAGCAGATTGATTTGGCGCGCGAGCAGCGTCTGTTTTCGCTTTCATTTTCTGTTTTATCTCCCTTAAATCTCCAGACACCATCACACCCCTCACCACCCCCCCGTGGCAGCGCGGGCACCGAGATCGAGGCCTTCGGATGCTCAACAGCGTGCTCGGTAACCATGAGGCCGCGTTCAGTGGCACCTGTCATGCCTTCGACGTTCGCAAACACGCCTATCCGCACACCTCACCCAGGTGGCTTATCAGTTCAACCGCCGCGTTCGATGTCCGCGACTTCAATTCGCGGCCTTCAGGCTATCAATGATCTGCTGATGTTGTCCAACGCAGAGGCGCATACCTAAATTGTTTAATACCCTTATGGCGTAGCCGTGTACTCCTAAATAAGTTATTCAGAGAATTGATGAATTGAACGAAGCGGCCGCCCCTTTTTGCAATAAGGGTGGACATGGGAGGCAATTTAGTCATTGAGATGTTGCAGGCCGCCTCAGCGGGCTGGATCCCGGGCTCGCCGTCACCGTTAGCGGCGCGGGAGGACCGCCGGGGTGGGGAGCCAGGGCGCATCGCCTGAGCGAGGCTCGGCTCATTTTCGGGCTTAGGGGTGAAGGTCTGGGTTAACGCCGGCGCGCATCAGCAGTGCGTTCCATTGGCCGTCTTCGAAGTTGCACGCCGGCCGGCTGTCTGCTTGCCGCGGACAGGGGCATTAGGCAACAACCCTCAAGGGCGGCTTGGGTCAGCAGACATCTATCCGCCGTGCTGCGCACGGCGGATAGATGTTTTGTCGTTCGGTCAAGTTGACTTAGGCTGCAGCGCCCATCGCCGAGCGCAGCTTCTTTAGAGCGATTTTTTCTAGCTGACGGATGCGCTCGGCGGAAACCTGATAATGCTCCCCGAGATCGTGCAACGTCGCCTTGGACTCATTGAGCCAGCGTTTGTGCACGATATCGCGGCTGCGCTCGTCCAGTTCCGCCAAAGCCGCCGCCAGAGATTCACTCTGATGGCTCTGCCAATCGCGAGACTCCACCTCATCGGCCGGATTCATGCGATTGTCCCTAAGGTAGGCCGCCGGCGAGCGCGGGCCATCATCGTCTTCGCCCGTGTCCGGGCCGGGATCGAAGCTGATATCTTGGCCTGAAAGGCGCGACTCCATCTCCCGCACCGTTGCCGGATTTACGCCAAGGTCACCGGCCACGGCGGCGACTTCTTTGCTGTTCAGCCAACCCAGGCGCTTCTTGCTCCCGCGCAGGTTAAAAAACAGCTTGCGCTGTGCCTTGGTCGTCGCAACCTTGACGATGCGCCAGTTGCGCAAGATGAACTCATGAATCTCGGCGCGGATCCAGTGCACGGCAAACGACACCAGGCGCACCCCGACTTGAGGGTCGAAACGCTTGACTGCCTTCATCAGGCCGATGTTGCCTTCCTGGACCAGATCGGCAAGCGGCAGGCCATAGCCCGTATAGCCCCGCGCAATGTGCACCACGAACCGCAGATGCGATAGAACCAACCACCTTGCCGCCTCGAGATCGTTGTGGTCGCGATAGCGGCGCGCCAGGCTCTGCTCCTCCTCGGCGCTGAGCGTCGGCAGACGATTGACCGCCTGGATGTAGTGCTCCTCATTGCCGACCTTACACGGCAATGTGCTTAGATCGTATCGAGCTAATGAGTTGGTCATTTCCATTTCGCCTTTGCCTTGCTTCATGGTCGATGGACGCTTCCCTGGTCGACTATCACAATGCGCTGCATTGTACCCTTTCCTTACCGTTTTGAGGGCACAGGCCATACAAAGTTCCGAGGAAAAGTCGCAGCCGGTGATTCCGTGCGCGCCACGCAAATCGTGCTTTGCCAGATTAACCGTGGCCGAGCGGGCGCAGAAGGATTGAGATGGACCTTGCCATGGCCACTATCGGCAAATATGGGGGCACTGCGCAATTATTCAAGGTCGATCGATCCACGGCGCCGCGAGGGTAACGGCATGGAGCGCACCTTCAAAGGCCGCGTGCTAGCGCAGCAATTCTAATTTTGACCCCCAGCCGACAGGAGCCGCTGGACAAATGCTCGC
>JAKDMQ010000285.1 GCA_030452265.1 Nitrococcus sp. | reverse complement strand
CGTAACGGTCCCGGTAGTCGGGGTTGCTTGGGGCCGGGAGGGCGTCGCTGTCGGCAGATCCCATCGCCAGCAACGCTCGACAACGCACGAGCTTCTGCTTGCGGTAACGGTTGCCGAGGAAGCCGTAGTAGCGGATGCGGTGGAAGCCGGCAGGGAGCACGTGCAGCAGAAAGCGACGGATGAACTCCCCGGCCGTGAGGGTCATCGTCTTCTGTGCGTCATCGTCGCGATAGTCCTTCCAACGGAAGGTGACGTGGCCTTCTTCGATGCCGAGGAGCCGATTGTTGGAGATCGCCACGCGGTGCGTATAGCAATTACGGTGGCACTTTACTAATTACACTTATTTATTTGTGCATGTCTTCCATCCCACTGCCCGGCCCAGGGTTCCGTCAAAGTCCTCGTAAGCTGTTAAAATGTTTCTGGGCCGTTATGATTGCGGTACAGAAAAACAGTTACGTAGCAGATCTGTTTATGACTTTGACGGAATCCTTACACTGAGAGCCCTCGACAAGCTGCGCGGGTACTTGAGCGGGTTGGGCACCACAGGGCGCAGCCAATCGAGCCGCACCGCTTGAGACAACTGCGTGCGCGCGAGCGCGAAGGTTCCGCAGCGCGTTGCCGAAATATAGCCGTTTGGCCATACTTTGCGAAAAGCAAAACAGCTATGGCCATAGCATGGAAGGTGAAATGAAACCGTCCGAAGTCCTCGCCTCCCACCGCGAGGCTATCCGCCGCGTGGTCACATCCCACCACGCCTGTAATCCTCGTGTCTTCGGTTCCGTAGTCCATGGTGACGACACTGAGGGTAGTGACCTGGACATCCTGATTGACCCGACGCCGGAAACCACTCTTTTCGATATCGGAGCTATCCGGCACGAATTGCTGCAACTCCTTGGCGTGCCGGTGGATGTGTTGACGCCGAAGGCTCTGCCCGACAAGCTCCGATCCTCCGTTCTTGCAGAGGCGGTACCGGTGTGAACGGTGACAGGCAACGCTTGGCCGACTACCTGGCGCACATCCTGGACGCCATCGAACGTATAGAGCGCTACACAGAGGAGATGGACGAGATGGTATTTCTGGATAGCCAGATGGCCCAGGATGCCGTGATCCGCAACCTCGAGATCATTGGCGAAGCCAGCCACAACATCGAGGCGCGTTACCCGGAGTTCGCCGGCGCCCACCCGGAATTGCCCTTAGCGTTCGCCTACCAGATGCGCAATGCCGTGGCACACGGCTACTTCAAGGTGGACCTCGAAATCGTCTGGAAGACGATTCACGGCGACTTGCCTGGGTTATCTCGGCAAGTGCGGGCGATTGCTGAAGCCTTGCGGCGTGACAATCACGACCCAGGGGTGGCGCCATAACAATTGCGGGGCTTGGCGAGCTGTTGCTTACCGACTTTCCGCGTGCTCGGCTCACGGGCGGCACAGCGGGCTCAGGCCTCGACTATCGGCCAGGCGCTCCTGATCTCCCGCAGCTTGATTAACTCGGTGACGGATTCCCACGCTCTACCACGGACAATCGCGGCAATCCGGCCGGGGCCAATGTCAACCCGCCGACCCAAAGCCTCGATCGGAACGCGCGCGAGACTGCCGGGTCAAGACTGTTGATCACACCCTTGCTTCCATGTTGCAAAGCCCATTCTCTGCCAACCTCCGTGCGGTTGCTTCTGGTGGCCGAAAGCCGCCGCTCGTCGAGCTTGCCAAAGAAGCTTCTGTGTGCGCTCGCCGCCGATGCCTTTCGCCGTCTCGCCTTTGACGAGCACGGAAAGGGTACGTCCTCTCCAGGCCGAAGCTCTTAAGGAGCGGACAACTACCGGGACCGAGGGGCCTACTGATTACGAATGAGTAGAGGCGCCGCTAAGCGCGTCCGGCTGGCGCTCGGGGCGCGCACGATCGAAGGCCTCGATCTCCAGGCAGGCGTCGTTGATACGCCGAATGTTGCGGTAATCGCCCAAATCCACCCCGAAGCGGTTGGCATTGAAAACCTGCGGTACCAGGCAGAGATCAGCCAGAGTCGGCTGCTCGCCAAGGCAGAAACGACCGGTCTGCGGGCCCGCCGCAAGCATACTCTCCAGCGCTCGAAACCCCTCGTGCACCCAGTGGTGATACCAGGCCCTTTGCTGATCATCGCTCACACCGAGCTCGGCCTCGAGATATTGGTGCACACGCAGATTATTGAGTGGATGGACATCACACGCGATCAATTGGGCCAAGGCCCGAACCCGGGCGCGGCCGCTGCTCTCGGCCGGCAGCAGCGCTGGCTGGGGATACGCCTCTTCCAGGTATTCGCAGATGGCAAGCGACTGGCGCAGTAACTGGCCATCTTCGGTCTCCAGAGTCGGCACCAAGCCCTGGGCGTTCAAGCCCCTATAGGCGCGGTGCAATTGCTCACCCTCGCGCAGGTTTACATGCAGCTGGCGGTAATCCAGACCCTTGAGATTCAATGCGATTCGAACCCGGTAAGCGGCACTGGAGCGGTAATAGTCGTAGAGACTGATCATCGCGCCCGGTATTCCCTTACCTGCTGGTCGATGGCCCCAAAGACGCTACGGCCGGCCTCGTCGAGCATCTCGATGCGGACACGGTCACCGAAGCGCAAGTAGGGGGTCTGCGCCGCTCCGTGCGCGAGAATTTCCAGCATGCGCCGTTCCGCCAGGCAGCAGGCTCCGCGGCTGCGATCGGTGTTGGAAACCGTACCGGAACCGATGATAGTTCCGGCACAGAGAAAGCGCGTCCTGGCCGCGTGGGCGATCAACTGTGGGAAATTGAACGTCATGTCCACACCGGCGTTCGGATGGCCGAACGGCTCCCCATTGAGGTATACCGTCAAAGGCAGG
This sequence comes from Nitrococcus sp., assembly GCA_030452265.1. Taxonomy (GTDB): domain Bacteria; phylum Pseudomonadota; class Gammaproteobacteria; order Nitrococcales; family Nitrococcaceae; genus Nitrococcus. Next base: position 959 of record JAKDMQ010000285.1, on the reverse strand, counting down.
TGTACCTTGGCTCCATCCCAGGCCTCGCCCAGCTCATCCGGCGTCACCGCCACCGGAGAGAAAGCCGAGGCCGGCTTGCTCTGAAAGAAGCCAAAGCCTTTGGCAAGCTCGCCGGGAATGAGATTGCGCAGCGAGACATCGTTGACCAACAGCAACAGCCTGATGTGCCACCCGGCCGCCTCTGGAGCAATTCCCATCGGGACATCGTCGGTAATCAGCGCCACCTCGGCCTCGAAATCGATGCCCCACTCTTCGCTGGCAGCGAGGATATCGTCACGCGGGCCGCTGAACCCATCGGAGCCGCCCTGGTACATCAGCGGCTCCGTCCAGAAGTTCTCCGGCATGGCGGCGCCACGGGCTTTGCGCACCAGCTCCACGTGGTTTACATAGGCGCTGCCGTCCGCCCACTGATAGGCGCGCGGCAACGGTGAAGCCAACGCACCCGCATCGAGCTCGATCGCATCAGGTAACGCGCCCGCATGCAGTCGCCGCGAGACTTCCTGCAACTGGGGCTCGACGCGCGCCCAGTCATCCAGCGCCGCCTGCAAGGTGGGTGCGACCTCGGGCACCTTGACCGCGCGCGAACAATCGCGCGTTACCACAATCAGCTCGCCGTCGCGACCGTATTTCAGCGAGGCCAGCTTCATGAGCCCTCCTTGCTCGAGCGCTGCATCGCCGCAAGGATAGTGTCCATCACCCCCGGAGGCGGCTGGGCGCCGGCGCTCGCTACCGCCTCTGCTAGCCCCTCGCGCGCGATACGCAGCGCCTCATCGAGCACTGAATGATCACCAATGTGATTGGCGAGCAGCAGGATGAGCTTGGCATTGGCAAGGCGGCTTTGCTCGTCGCTGAGGTCGCGGTGGAGATCGAGCAGCCCCTGATAGAAATCGTCCGGCCGCGCCAGATGCGGCTCGACATTCAATCGGCCCGGCTTCATGCGACCGCCTCCGAACCGAGCG
>JAKDMQ010000069.1 GCA_030452265.1 Nitrococcus sp. | reverse complement strand
GCTTCCAGGGAGCGCATCCAACTCATGAAGCGCTCAACCTGGTCGGCGATGATCAGATCGGCCTGGCGCGCGGCTTCCTGGCGGGAGCGCAAACTATCGTCGATCACTTCGCGCAGATCATCGATGGTGTAGAGATAGACATCCGCCAGCTCGCCGACTTCCGGCTCGATGTCACGCGGCACGGCAATGTCTACCATGAACATGGGGCGGTGCTTGCGCCGCTTGAGCGCGCTCTCCACGCTGCCCTTACCGAGAATGGGCAGCGTGCTAGCCGTGGAGGAAACAACGATGTCCGTCTCCTTGAGCAGATGCGCAATATCGGCCAGAGAGATCGCTTCCCCGCCATATTGCTCGGCGATTTTGCGTGCGCGATCCAGGCTGCGGTTGGCTATGATAAGCCGGGCAATGCGATGCTCGCTCAGGTGGCGAGCGGTGAGATCGATGGTATCGCCAGCCCCGATCAGCATTGCCGTCTGCTGGTCCAACTCACCGAAGATCTGGCTCGCGAGGCTGACGGCGGCAAACGCCACGGAAACTGGATGAGCACCAATCTCGGTCTCGGTGCGCACCTGCTTGGCTACGGAGAATGCGTACTGAAACAGACGATCCAGCGTATGGCGTACCGTGCCGCAGCGCAGAGCCGTATCGTATGCACGCTTGGTCTGGCCAAGGATCTGTGGCTCGCCAAGCACGAGTGAATCGAGCCCCGAGGCGACGGTGAGCAAATGCCGCACCGCGGCCTCACCGTTGAGCATATACAGATATTGCGCGAGCCAGCCTTGGGCCAACCGATGAGTATGCTCGAGCCAGCGCTGCAGGATCTCTGGAGTCGCCTCAGGCGCCAAGACGGCATAGAGCTCCGTACGGTTGCAGGTCGACAACAGGACGGCCTCGTAAATGCCTGGGCGCTCCACCAGATCGCAGACCGCTTCCTCGATGCGCTCGCCAGGGAAGACGATGCGCTCGCGAATCTCAACGGGCGCGCTCTTGTGGCTCAGTCCAAGGGTGACCACAGGCATGGGGTGGCGGACGGGATGCAACTCGCAAACGTTCGGTGTATGCCCTTCTAACACGAGCGCCTCGGGGCGGCTGCTCTGGCGAGTAGCATTTATAGTGGATTTGGGCACGGATCGCCGCTCGTAGTAAGCCTTACGGTACGGGTATCATAACAAGGTTTTGCGCTCGCGCAGCGCCCGGAAACGACGCAGAGAGGGATTCATGCACCGTTGTCTTCTTTTCCTATTATTGCTGCTGTCGGCCGGATGTACGACATCACAGGCATTGCGCGTTGATCCAATAGCGACATCCGCGACAAAGCTCGATCAGGCGGCGGCGGCCGAAGCCGCTTTGCTCTACCATCTCATGGTGGCTGAGCTAGCCGGCAGCCACGGCGATCTGGAGCGCGCGGCGAGCGAATACTTGCAGGCAGCCCGCCTGAGCTCCGATCCGAGCGTGGCGGAGCGCGCGGCGCGAATTGCCCTGCTTGCCGAACGCGAGGACTTGGCGCTGGCGGCGGCCGCGCGCTGGCAGAAGCTGGCACCTGGATCTCTCGAGGCGCGCCAAGCCGTGGGTTTGTTGAGCCTGCGCCGCGGCGATCTGGATGCAGCCGTGGCGCAGCTCGCGCCAACCGTACAGTCCGCCCCCGGTGGCGCGGCGCAGGGGCTAGCGGCGCTAGCCGGCCTGCTCTCCCGGGAATCCGACAGCGCCGCCGCGCTAGAAGTCATGCAGCGGATCGCCGCGAAGCACCCAAAGAATCGGGCCTCTTACTACGCGGTAGCGCAATTGGCATTGACATCGCAGCAAAGCGCGACCGCACTCGCCGCGCTGAACAAGGCGATTGCTCTGTCGCCGCGGTGGCGGGAGGCACGTTTGCTCAGAGTGGAGGCCTACCTCAGGCTCGATCGCCCCCAGGCCGCACTCGATGAGCTAAGTGAATTGCTGCGCGAGACCCCTCATGACTACGACTTGCGCTTGCAATATGCCCATATCCTGGTGAGCCTGTCGCGCAACCGCGAGGCGCTTGCCGAGTTCCGCAAGCTCTTAGAGCGCGAGCCAAATGATATCCGGGCGCTCTACCCGGCAGCGCTTCTCGCCCTTGATGCCCAGTTGAGCGATCAGGCCGAGGTTTGGCTGCAACGGCTGCTGGCGTTAGGCGAGCGCCCCGATGCGGCACATTACTTTCTAGGGCGCGTCGCCGAACAGAAGTCAAATTACCAGAGCGCCATCAGCTATTATGGTCGAGCCCGAGGTGCCTATCGTGATGAGGCCAAGTTGCGCATCGCGGTCGTGCTGGCGGAACAGGGCCAAGTGGAGCAGGCACGCGCCTATCTCAGGGAATTGCGCGGGCAGAATTCACAACTGGCCGCGCGCAGCTATGGTGTCGAAGGTGAGATCATGCGCACCATGGGGCGGTTGGAAGACAGCCTCCAAGCATATGATGCAGGTCTCGCCGCCTTCCCGAACGACAGAGATCTGCTCTATGGACGGGCGATGACGCTGATCGAGATGGGCCGTCTGCCGGCGGCCGAGCGCGATCTGCGCGCGATTCTTGCCAAAGACCCAAATGATCCACATGCGCTGAACGCGCTTGGCTACACCCTGGCCGATCAAACGGATCGCCTGCAGGAAGCCGCGCGCTTGGTGCAACGCGCCTATGCGCAACGCCCCCATGATCCGGCGATCATCGACAGCATGGGCTGGATCGCCTATCGCCAGGGGCGCTTGCATGCCGCGCTCAACTATCTCAGCGAAGCCTGGAAGTTGGGCAAGGACCCGGAAATCGGCGCTCATTATGGCGAGGTTCTATGGAAGCTCGGGCACCGTGACAAGGCGCGCCGCATCTGGCAACAGGCGCTTCAGTCGAATGCGGATAACGCATTGCTCACTAATACTATCAAGCGTCTGACCCAGTGATGCGACGGCTGCTCGGCATCTGCCTTAGCGCCGGGCTGGTTCTGGCCGGCTGCGCAGTTCAGCCGCCGGTGCCAGAGCAAGCGCGGCTCACGGCATTTGCGAGCCACCAAGCCCAGGTCAGGCAACTCTCGAGCTGGTCACTGGCCGGGCGCGCGGCCATCCGCACCGCCCGTGAGGGCGGAAGTGTGGCCGTGCATTGGCAGCAGTTGAACGAGCGCTATCGCATCGACCTAATCGCGCCATTTGGCGCCGGATCGGTGCGGCTCACGGGGGATGCGCGGAGCGTACGGCTGCAAACCTCGCGCGGCGAATCGGTAGTAGCCGCCTCCGCGCGCAACCTGCTGCGCCGCTATATGGGGTATGATGTGCCCGTAGCCGCGCTGCGCTACTGGCTGCTTGGAATACCGGCGCCAGGACCGGTAGCGCGGCAAAGGCTGGACCGATATGGACGGCTCGCCGTCCTGGCGCAGCAGGGTTGGCGGGTCGAGTTCCAGGATTATGGCCGTTTCTCTGGGGTCGAGCTGCCCACGGCGCTGGTGCTGGAGCGAGGCCGTATGGAAGTAAAGCTGGTGATTCGAGACTGGGATCTCTCCGCATGAGCTCGCCCCGCTGGCCAGCTCCGGCGAAGATCAATCGCTTTCTGCACGTCATCGGCCGGCGTGATGATGGCTATCATCTGTTGCAGACCGTATTCCAGTTTCTGGACATGGGCGATTGGCTCGATTTTACCTGCACGAGCGACGGGCAGGTACACCGCCTTGGCGACGTGTCAGGGGTAAGCGCGGCGGCGGATCTCAGCGTACGTGCCGCGCGGCTGCTCCAGCAGGTCACCGGCGGCGAGCTGGGCGCCATAATTCATATGGATAAACGCTTACCCACGGGTGGCGGCTTGGGTGGCGGCAGCTCCGATGCCGCCACCACGTTGGTGGCGTTGAACGAGATTTGGGGCACGGGTCTGGGCGAGGACGCGCTCGCTGAGCTCGGCCTGCGCTTAGGCGCCGACGTGCCCGTTTTCGTGCGCGGTCGGGCCGCTTGGGGCGAGGGAGTAGGTGAGCAGCTCACTTCGGTGACCTTGGATGAGCCTTGGTTTCTGGTCGTCGACCCAGGCATTAGCGTCGCCACCGCCGCCGTGTTCCAAGCCACCGAATTGACACGTAATTCTCCGCGCATCACAATGGACGACTTCTATGCGGGTAGAGCTCGAAACGACTGCGAGCCAGTCGTACGGCGGCTGTATCCGGAAATCGACTGTGCTTTGGATTGGTTGGGGCGATTCGGTGAGGCCCGGCTTACGGGCACGGGGGCGTGTGTTTTTGCCGGCTTCGAGCAGGAGCGCGAGGCGCGTAGCGCGCTCGCGAGCTTGCCCCAGCGGTGGCGGGGCTGGGTCGCGCGGGGGTGTAATCATTCACCGCTGCGCGAGCGGCGCAGGCCCACACCAGTGGGAGTCACGGCGCAAGAATGCTGACCGACCTCGCACAGACCGGCCACCCCCACGATCGCAGGCCTGGAAGGTACTCTTTGTATGCTATGAAGGGGCCTCGTGAGCGTTTCTGGATACAGCCCCAGACCGTCTCGGCCAGTTCGGCAAGTCCTCATGCAGCAAGGCAACTGGGGTGTCGCCAAGCGGTAAGGCACGGGGTTTTGATCCCCGCATTCGCAGGTTCGAATCCTGCCACCCCAGCCATTTGCGCCTTTACGCCGACAGGTGAATCGCCGTGATCGAGAGCGGACGCATGATGGTGTTTACGGGCAACGCCAATCCGCAGCTCGCCGAGGCCATCGCCGAGAGCCTCAGGATCCGGCTGGGCGATGCCCAGGTCACGCGTTTCAGTGACGGCGAAGTCCTCGTCGAGATCAACGAACATGTCCGTGGCCGGGATGTATTCGTCGTGCAATCGACCTGTGCGCCAACCAACGACTGCCTCATGGAGCTGCTGGTGATCGCGGACGCCTTGCGCCGGTCCTCGGCCGCCCGGATTACCGCGGTTATCCCCTACTACGGCTATGCGCGCCAGGATAGGCGCCCGCGCTCACAGCGTGTGCCGATCTCGGCGAAGCTGGTGGCGGACATGATCTCGGCGGCTGGGATCGATCGGGTCATCACCGTCGACCTGCATGCCGATCAGATCCAGGGCTTTTTCAATATCATGGTGGACAATGTCTACGCCTCACCCGTGCTGCTCGGCGATATCTGGCGTCAGCTCCATCCCAAAAAAATCGTGGTTTCACCGGATGTCGGCGGGGTGGTGCGCGCTCGGGCTATCGCCAAGCGACTCGATGATGCCGAGCTTGCCATCATCGACAAGCGTCGCCCGCGGCCGAACGAATCGAAGATCACGAATATCATCGGCGATGTACGTGATAAAACCTGCATCATCGTCGATGACATCGTCGATACCGCCGGCACCCTTTGCGTGGCGGCCAAGGCGTTAAAAGACAAAGGGGCAGTCAAGGTGGTCGCCTACGTTACCCACCCGGTGCTCTCCGGGCCGGCAATCGAGCGGATAGCGGAATCGACCTTGGACGAGCTGGTAGTGACCGACAGCATCCCGCTTGGCGAAGGCGCCCGACGCTGTGAGAAAATTCGCCAGCTCAGCCTAGCGGAAATGCTGGCCGAAACCATGCGCCGGGTAAACAACGACGAATCGGTTAGCGAGCTGTTCATGGAATAAAGCAGAGAGTCGCACAGCGAACAACCGAACCTAGTAGGATTGTGGGAGCGGCGCCCTCGCCGCGAATGGAGCGACGGGGAATCGCGGCGGGGACGCCGCTCCCAGAAGCACAATGAACCACCGCGAAGCGGTGGCAACACGGAGCAACACGAGATGAGCGCGGAACTGAAGCTGGATGCCACGGTACGCACGGATCAGGGCAAGAGTGCAAGCCGTCGCCTGCGCCGGGCGAAGAAGCTGCCGGCAGTCCTCTACGGAGCCAAAAGGGATGCACTCGCCTTGGCGCTCGATGAAGAGCAGGTTTTGATGCTGATGCGCGAGGAGGCTTTTTTCTCACAGATCATCGATGTCAATGTCGGAGGCACCATGGAGCGCGTGATCCTCAAAGATCTGCAGCGCCATCCCGTCAAGCCCCTGGTTTTGCATATGGATTTGCAGCGTATCGCCGCGGGGCAGAAACTGCGCCAGCGCGTGCCGCTGCACTTCATCAACGAGGACAAAGCGATCGGCGTGAAGCACGGCGGCGTTGTGCACCGCGACCTGATCGAAGTTGAGATCGAATGCCTTCCCGAACACCTGCCGGAGTACATCGAGATTGATACTTCTAATCTAGGTCTGGATGAGGCTTATCACCTCTCCGATCTGGCGCTACCGGAAGGAGTCACTCTGACGGCACTCGCATACGACGCCGAGCACGACTCCAGCGTGGTCAGCATCTATACCCCGCGCAAGGCCACCGAGGAAGAGCTTGCCGGGGACGAAGGCGCCGCGTCTCCGACAACCGCGGCCGAGCACGAGGAAGGCAAAAAAACCGAGGAGTAAATGCCGCGGGGTTACCGAGAACATAGGTCGTGGCAGGCACCGAGCCCGCGGTGACACTCATCGTCGGGTTGGGGAATCCGGGTTTGCGCTATGCCAAAACGCGCCACAACACCGGCTTTTGGCTAGTGGATGAGATAGCCCGGCGTTTTGACGGCTCTTTTAGCTCGCAGAGGAAATTTCATGCCGATATCGGCCGGGTCCGTATTGGCGCAACCGAGTGCCATCTGCTCAAGCCGATGACCTATATGAACCATAGCGGCCTCGCCATTGGCGGGTTCGTGCGTTACTACCGCTTGGCGCCCCAACGCATTCTGATCGCACACGATGAAATCGATTTACCCCCGGGCACGATGCGCTTGAAACGCGGCGGTGGGCACGGCGGCCACAACGGGCTGCGCGACACGGTGAATGCGCTCGGCACCGCGGATTTCAACCGCTTGCGAATTGGAGTCGGCCATCCGGGGCACCGTGATGCGGTAATCGGCTACGTGCTATCGCCCGCCAGCCGTGAGGAAGAAGAGGCGATCGATGCGGGCATCGCGAGCGCCTGCGAGGTGCTGCAACTGCTACTAGAAGGTGACTGGGGGCGTGCCTTCCAGCGTTTGCACGCTGTCGCGCGCCTGCCCAAAACCCCCTGATAGACGGAATAGCCGCAATGGGTTTTAACTGCGGAATCGTCGGTCTGCCCAACGTGGGCAAGTCCACTTTGTTCAACGCGCTCACCGGAAACAAGGTGGCCGCGGAGAATTATCCGTTCTGCACGATCGATCCGCACGTGGGCATCGTGCCGGTGCCGGACCCGCGCCTGCAAAAATTAGCGCGGATCGCGCTGCCGCGGAAAGTGGTGCCCACGGTCATGGAGTTTGTCGATATCGCGGGACTGGTCGCCGGCGCAGCCAAAGGCGAAGGGCTCGGTAACCGCTTCCTCGCCCATATCCGTGAGACCGATGCCATTGCCCATGTCGTGCGCTGCTTCGAGGATATCGATATCCACCACGTCCGCGGCCAGATCGATCCTGGCGCCGACATCGAGACGCTGCAGACGGAGCTGATGCTGGCGGATCTGGAGAGCGTAGACAAGGCGCTCGCGCGTTACCAACGCCGCGCGAAAAGCAATGACAAACAGGCCATTGGCTACTGCGCACGGCTCGAGCAAATCGGTGCGGCTTTGAACGAAGGCACGCCCGTGCGCGCGCAAGGTCTGGACGGCTCCGTGCTGCCGCTGCTTCAGGAGTTACATCTGCTGACTGCCAAGCCGGTGTTATACATTGCCAACGTCACCGAAAACGGCTTCACCAACAATCCCTATCTCGATGCCGTGCGCCAAATCGCCGAGCGCGAGCAGGCCGCCGTCGCGCCGATCTGCGCGGCCCTAGAGGCCGAGCTCGCGCAGCTCGATGACAAAGAGCGGCTGGCGTTCCTGGCCGAGTATGATCTCGAGGAACCTGGGCTCGAGCGGATGATTCGCGCGGGCTACCGCCTCCTTAAACTGCAAACCTTCTTTACCGCCGGGCCCAAGGAGGTCCGCGCCTGGACGCTGAAGTCAGGGGCAAGCGCGCCACAGGCGGCCGGCCGCATCCATACTGATTTCGAGCGCGGTTTTATCCGCGCCGAGGTCATCGGCTTTGACGATTTCATTCGCTATGGCGGCGAGCAAGGCGCCAGAGAGTCCGGCAGGCTACGCCTCGAAGGCAAGGATTACCTAATCCAAGAAGGTGATGTCATTCACTTCCGGTTCAATGTCTGAGTCGTTGTCGCCTGCGATCGCGCCGCCGCATTCCCGTTAGGGGCCCCGCAGCGCAATCCACATTGGTAGAGCTACCAGTTCTCTCCAACCCAAGCGACAAGCTCCGAGAGATCCAAGCGTTCGGCGAAGTCCACCAACTCGGGTAGCCGCGCGCTGTCATCGAGCATGATCTGAGTGTCCATCGGCAATTGCGGTGCGAATCGGAAATAGCGCTCCCGCAAGATCTGCCGACACTGCAAATCGGTGATCGCCACGCCGGCGTCATTGATCAGATCCAACAGCCCGGCACGGAGCCATTGGGCGCATCCCCAGTCGTGCCGGTTACCGGCGATATACTTCGCCCCGGTGGCGTTACCTAACGAGAGCACGCGGAAATTCCGCTGAATCGGCGCCGAATTTTCGCGGCGGGCGCCCAGTGCGTGGGTGAGGGCAACCAGGCTCGGATTGTTGGCGTACACACCCCCGTCTATAAAGCCATCGGCCGATGGGAAGTACGCGGGCGCCGCGCTCGTGTAGAGGGCCACGCGATAAATCCGCCGCTTGGCGTCATCCGAGCCGGGAAGATTGTGAAAGAGCTTGGGTCTCCAGCTACGTTTTACGGGGTCCGCCGCCTCGTTGTCGAGATCAAATGCCGGCACGAGAACCTGTTTTCGCAGATCCGCGAGCCGAACCGCCTCCCCGAGGCAGCGTTGGAGCTCTCGACACAGCGCCGCGTTGTCATAACGTGCGGACGGCGCCGGACCCGCCTCCGTGTCAAACACCCGGCGGCTGTGATGGAAGATCTCCGGCCCTAGGGTCTCAAAAAACCGCCGCAACTGCGCCGCTGAGAGGCCACCGGCCAGACCCAAGGCGAGGATGCCGCCGCTCGAGGTACCGGCCAGCAGGTCGGCCGCCTCGATCAGGTTGGGAGCGGACTCGAGCAAACGCTCCAGTATGACGGCCGTCACTACACCGCGAATGCCGCCGCCGTCGAATGCCAAAATGCGATACTTCTCCATGTATCGGCCTCCATACGCCTGAGCTATAGCTCGGTAGTTGGGGTGAGCTTGCGAACCCCAACGTTTGCCTAAAAATAAAACCGATACCCCAGGCTCAGCCGATTCCAGCCGCCTCGCTCCGTGGCCTCATGGGCCAAGCGCAGGCGCAAGCCATGATTGCGTGCCAACTGCCACTGCAGCCCGAGACGGCTCCACAAATAATAACGATTGGCCGTAGCCGCGTAGCCGAGGCCGCCGAGCTCGGCCAGTAACGACCAGTGCGCTCCCGGATAGGACAATACCCCAAGGCTAAGCCCGACCCCCGGGCGCAGAGCGTTGGTGAGCCCAGGGTTGGCATCGAGGCTGCCGAGCAGGAAACCGTAGCCAACGAGCTTGCTCTGCCGACCGTAGGCAAGCCCCGGCCCTCCTTGGAGATAGTAGCCTACATGCCCTGGATGGGCACTGAACAGCGGCGCCGCGGGTGCCCGGCGCACGCCGGTAGCGACCTGCCAAGATATGGGTGAGAATAGCTCAGTGCGCGGGCTGATGGAGACAATGTCGATGAGCTTGGCGTCCCGGAAACGCACCCCCTCGCCCGGTCGATAAGCAAGCCCTATGTCGAGGAAGTTGATCTGGGCGCCGGCCTGATAGCCCCCCGGGGGATCCAGCAGATCATGATAAGCCGGGCGCAGCCGCAGAAAGAGATCCCCACGGCCTTTCTCAACTTCTAAACCGACGGCGATTCGAGCCGTGCCATGGCCTGCGTCCGGCGCCACGGCCGGGCGTGGCGGTGGTGTGAAGACCGGCGCGGTGACCGGGACCTGAGAGCGTGCGAGCAGAATGCGCCGGGCGCGCGGGGCGGCTTGGGAGCGAGGCAGCTCGCCGGCAACAAAACGGTATTGCTCCAGCACATAGGCCACCTGCAGCGCTCGGGCCCGCGCCCGGTCTGAAAGCGCTTGCAAGGCCGCCGCGCGCGGGTTGAGGCGTCCGCTGGCGAGCGCCCGTGCCACGCGGCGCCCCGGCGCCGATAGCTGACGGTAGTGATATACCAATTCGGTGCGCCGCGAGGGACGATAGCTCACGTTGCTGACCAGGCCCGGCTGTGCGGTCAATGCCCGCAAGGTATCCGTTGGAATGGTATAGAAATCGAAGCGCTCGGCAAGATGCAACCGCGGGCGCGCCACCCCTAGTAGAGTGAGTAGCTCGCGGGAGCAGTTACGCGTAAAGAATAAGTACGGCTGACCGGCCCCCTTGAGCTCCCAAAGGTGCAGCAGCAAGCGGCGGATTTCCTCGGCATCGAGGTTGAGCCGATACGACCACAGATCGCGGTTTTCTATGCGCGCATACTGCTTGACCTTGTCGTAATAGGGATAGAGTCCGTAGCGACCGGCATAGCCACCGAAGATACCCTTGATGGCGAACAGCACGCCGTTGCGCTCATTGGTGTCGGCCGCGTAGTTGACTGCGTAGGCCAGCAGCCGCTGGCTGCGATCCTGGCCATGAGCATCGAGGCGCAGGAAAGTGTGGCCGAACATGGAAGCCGGGCTATTGAGGTAGGCGGTTGGAAATACCACGGCTACAGAGGCGACATTAAGCACCTGCAGCCATTTTGTAAGCGCCGGACAGTCCTGGCGCGGCAACCGCTGGAGATCAAAATGCAACCGACTGTCCAGCCAGGCATAGCGCGCCGCCCATAGGCATTGGGCCGGCTCGTTGCGAGGCGGCCGCGGCGAGCGCACAAAGAATGCGCGCAGGGTCGCGCGCAGCTCCGCACGCGGGTCATGGCGGCCGCGTGGGGAGGCGAAAAACCAGGGCGAGACGACCGTGCTGGTCACCCCCGAGCCCAGCCAATCCGGCCGGTAGTGCAGCAATCGGTGCCAATAAGGGTGATCGGCGAGGTGTTGAGCCTTGGCACGCGCTTGCAGTGCCGCCAGATAGCTATCAGCCGCTTCGCCCGAGGCCGCCGCTATCACGACTGGCGAGAGCAATTGGGCCCAGAGCCCAAAAAAAAGGCCGAGACCGGCGTAGACTCGGCCTCGGCGTTCATCGCCCGCCGGCATCAACGCACGGCGTTCGATCTTGGCCTAAACGGCAAGCCGTTAGGCATTGGGAGCATATTCCGCTAGGCGGGCATCACTGGCCATCAACGACTCAAGCTTGGCCAACACCTGCCCGGCCGTAACATTCTTTTGCGGGAAGAGCTGCGCGAAATGCGCTTGCGTCAGCGCAGCGAATGCTGCCTGGTCACGCTGCGAGCGGATGCCGTAGAGATTGGCCAACACGTCCAAGGTTTCACCATGACCGGCCGCCATGTCGGCGGCCACCTCATCGAGGTTATGGCCGGCGAACATGGAGAGCCGCGCCGCCTGGGTCACCGTGCCGCCCTGTTTGCAGCCCAGCGTGCCCGAGCTGATACCGAAGGTCTGGTTACCGAAGGAGGCGTTGGTGGTAGCCCCCAATATCATAGGGGCCATGCCGTCTTGCCCCTCCCAGAGTATAGTGCCGAGACCACAGCCAATATTTTCATCCGCAAGCGCGGGGCCTGTAACCGACAACGCCAATAACGCCGCCGCCGTCAATAGTTGCTTACGCATGCTGTTCCTCCATGCGGTAATCGGGAGCGGTGAACGTCCATCACGCAACACTTGTAGCTTGTTCACCACACTATAACTATGCGAGCCCTTGCATACGTTCAATCGTAGCGGTGAGCCCTAGTGTCCGGAAAAACCGGAAACCACTCAGAGAAAGTGACCTTCTTTCAACATGAAAGTTCCAAATGCTGCCTGTCTCACTCACCCCCCTCACGCCTAACGCCTCACGCCTAACGCCTAACGCCTAACGCCTAACGCCTAACGCCTAACAATACAGCTATTACGCATTAACAATAATGCACAATACTTCTAATAACCGTGGGCTCCCCGGTAAGGATTGCGTCACGGGAAGGAATGCTACGCGCAACCGCGCAATGTGAAATGAGGACGGAGGCGATAGTGCCTAGAGCAGGCAACTATTGTGTCAAACTGGACAATCGCCGTTCTTCGCGGCTACGCCTAGCAAAGCCGCACCCCCATCGCGAAGACGGGGGTGCACGGGCGATGTGTGTGCCCTTTTCAGATGCGACGCGCGCTCATTTACCGTAAACGGTCAGCTTATAGGTGCCGATGATGCCCAGTATGTTCTTGGCGTCCCAGTCGACGTAGAGGACTTCCGCGATGCCCCCGTCCTTTCTAGCGGCGTCTATGCTGCAATCACCTAAAGCCACTAACGCTAAGAAGCTTCTACACGTGGCCACGCCCGTTTTCAGGGGCGGGCCGGTGTTGCTCGTTACGTTGACCGGGAGCTCCAGGTGGGTATACAAGCTCCCTACCGGATAAGCCGTGGCGCAGCCGCCGAGTGCGAGCGAGACGGCGAGGATCGACCCAGCGATGACCTTTTCCATGTTTACCCACTCCTCCTGTTGTTATTTAGAGACCGTTTGCCGCTTAAGGTTAGCGCATCCGATAGACTGAATAAAACTTTGGGCGAGCGCCACCCTTGACCAAGGGCTGACTCGTCACCTTCGCGGGCATGCCGGCAAGTATTCCCGTCCCGCAATTGGCGCCCCAGTGCTGATGCGGCAATCGGCAGTGGTGGACGTCCGTGCCCCAACACTCGCAGCCCTTATCCACCGCGCTATCAATACGCGAACGCGCGCATACGGTCAACTCTTGCGGTGACGTGCAAATTGGCGAGCTCAACGTGATCTCTTTGATCCACGGGCAACATCCTCACCCCTCACCCCTCACGCTTAACATACAACTTCAATACCCAGCTACTAGGCAAAAAACAAAACTCACAAATACTTCTAATAACCGCGCCTTCCCATGTAAGGATTGCGTCTAGCCGCAGGAATGCTACTCTTAATAAAGCTATGTGAAATGGCGCAGTTACGGTGACTAGAGTGGGCAGCTACCGTGACAGAGAGGCCCGCTTGCGGTATATCTAGTCGAGAGCAATGTCGCTCTTTGGAGAAAATGGGTGGTCGTTATGGCAAACATGCCTTATGCAATTGTAGTGGCAGCGATCCTCGCAGTGACTGTCCTTGTCGCGATCGGGACGCTTGGGAAGGAGTTGACAGCAAACCAGAGCTCGGCAATCACTCAGACCACGGTTAGCCACTGACAACCAGGCTCTAAAAATACGAGCGGCTAACCGTATCCTCCTTCGAAACCGTCGCCCCGCGCTCGTGCCGGGGCGTTTTTCCGCCTAGTAGATGGCCTCACGCCTCACGCCTCACGCCTCACGCCTCACGCCTCACGTTACAGCTATCATGCAATAACAAAACTGACAAATACTTCTAATAGCGGGGGACCCATGCAAGGATTGCGTCTAACCGCGGGAATGCTACTCTTAACAAAGCTATGTGAAATGGTACAGTTACGGTGACTTGAGCGGACAACCATCGTGACAAAGGGGGCCGGATTGCGGTATATCTAGTCGCGAGCAATGTCGCTCTTTGGAGAAAACGGGGGTTCGTAATGGCAAACCAGGGTTATGCAATTGCATTGGTAGTGTTCCTCGGAGTGATCGTCCTTATCGCGATCGGGACGCTTGGGAAGGAGTTGGCGGCAAACCAGAGCTCGGCAATCACTCAGACCGCGGTTAGCCACTGACAAACAGACTCTAGAAACACGAGCGGCTAACCGTAGCCGCCTTCGAAACCTCCGCCCCGCGCGCGCGCCGGGGCGTTTTTTACGACTGGATCAGCCGCAGGCGGTTGCCCGCCTGCGGCTCCCTATAGATCCGGCGTGCCCGATTAAGAGATTCGACTCCTCGAACTACGCAGTCGCCGCGCCCCGGCACCCACTGTGAACGACGCGCGGCGGGGGGCGGGTAGCGCGTAGCTATCATGCAATAACAAAGCTTCCAAATACTTCTAATATCGTTGGAACCCCATATAAGGATTGCGTCTAGCCGGAGGAATGCTACTCTTAACTGAGCTATATGATATGGTTCGGTTATAGTGACTAGACTGGACGATCGGGTGCGCTTTATATTAAATGGCGTTGTGCATGTTTAGTTGCTATGCGGCGCTGATCGACCAATACGGCATCCAAGCTAGTCTTCATTGGTCGGGCTCGGGATAAGGCGGCAGGATGATGTCGCGATTACGACAAGCGAGTATGTTGCGCATATTCCATTTTACCCACATGTCCCAGGTTGCATTCCGGCCTCAGGTGAAGCAGACGGCTCGCGGCTTGGGGTCCAGAACAAACGGTGCAGCCTTCGCCCTCACCGATGCCGCGCACGTTCGTGCTTGCCGGCCCGTCATGTGCCGCCGCGGGGCTCATGCTCCGCAGCGGCCGGCGGATGCGCTCGTCAAAGCTCGGAACAAATCCGCATGAGGAGGAGGCTATCCGGGGTCGGAGTCCATCTCAGCGCAGCGCACCCCCTATTTCTGTTGCAAAATCATCGTTTGTTGACTTATAGAGTAAGTTTTACTGCTGAAGATGCAGCACTGAGCCGCCTTACGCCAGCGCTGTTTCAGCATCTTCAGCGGTATTGCGGGGCCCCGGAGCGGGCCAGATATGTGTCGTAAAACGAAGGCAAAAAGGCAAGTTCATGTGTCAGCACAATATTAGACTGCATCATATTACGACGAGGAGGCTAACGACATGAGCGACTTCAAGAAGTCTAGGCGAGGGGGTAATTCAACCCAAGGTGAGAACCCCTCCGCCACCGGCTCATCGGGCAATCCGATAGGCGG
>JAKDMQ010000284.1 GCA_030452265.1 Nitrococcus sp. | reverse complement strand
AGCAACCTGAGGATGCGGTTGATCAGTAATAAATATCAGTCTGACCCCACTTCCCCTTCCCCTCGCCGCCGCCGCGCCGGCGGATCTGGAGCGTTGGGGCGTGCAATTACTCGACGCCCAGCACCTGGAGGACGTCTTCAAGTAAGCGGATGCGGGGCCGCCAGCCCGGCACGGACATCGGCGCCGACGCACGGTTTGAGCGATCGGTCTTCGCCTCACCGTGAGGCTTAGTGCCCCAATCTGCGCGCTGTAGAGATAATGTCGCCGCGATTTTTACCCCTCGGGTGCTCTCTGAGCCACGGTCCGCTTGCTTCCTCACATACATCCTCACCGAGGAAGGCGTCATCGCAGAGCGGGAATGCGCCCATGAATGGCTGCGCATCGCATAGCAAGCGTGTCGTCGTACGCCCGCCCTCCCGGTAGGCGGTGACCTCAGCCGGCTCGAGGTATCGAGCAAAGCGGCGATTCAGAGCATCTCCAATGGGTCGACGTCAACCGACCAGCGCACGCGACGCGCTTGCTTGAGCTCGGCCAAGCGCGGTACCCAGCCGCTTAGCAGTGCTTGGAGCATATCACGCTGTGGCGCTTGCAGTAGCAATTGAGCGCGATAACGACCGGCGCGGCGTTCCATCGGCGCAGGAACGGGGCCGAGGATGGTCAGGCCTCGCGTAGGCGGGATTTTCGCTTTAGCCTGGTCGAGAAAAGCGCGTGGTGGCTCCCGCTCTTGCGCTTCGGCGCGCACCAGCGCCATAGCGGAGAACGGGGGCAATTTGGCGGCTTCGCGTTCTCTGAGCGCATCCTCGGCAAAGCGTTCATAGCCGCCGTGGATGAGTATTTGCAGCAACGGATGCTCGGGATAATGCGTTTGTATGATGACCTCGCCGGGGTGCGCGGCCCTTCCTGCCCGTCCCGCCACCTGAACCAGGAGCTGAGCGAGCCGCTCCGGCGCGCGGAAATCCATACCAAACAGGCCTTGATCGGCATCGATGACCGCCACTAGGGTCACTTCCGGCAGATGATGCCCCTTGGCAAGCATCTGGGTTCCGAGGAGGATCTGCGCCTCGCCCCTTCGAGCGGCCTCCATGCGGGCCTCGAATGCACCCTTGGCTCGGGTGCTGTCGCGATCGATACGCAATACGCCAATGCCAGGAAAAGCCAGACGCAGCGCGGCCTCGACTCTTTGTGTGCCGAGACCAAGCGGGCGCAGATCGGGGCTCGCGCAGCGTGGGCAATGAGTGTTCACTGGGCGCTCGTAGCCGCAGTGATGGCAGCGAATGCGCTGGCTTGGGTGATGATAGGTCAGCCGGGCATCGCAGCGCTGGCAAAGCGCAATCCAGCCGCACTCATGACAGAGCAGCGTCGGTGCGAAGCCGCGGCGGTTGAGCAAGAGCAACGTCTGCCGCCCGCTATCCAGATGCGCTCGCAGCCGTTGCTGCAATGGTTGAGATAGCCCTTCGCGTAGTGGCTTGCCGCGCACGTCAAGGATGCGAAAGCCTGGTGCTGCGGCTCCACCGGCGCGCTGCGGTAGCCGCAACTGCCGATAGCGGCCTCGGCGCACGTTGTAGAGGGTTTCGAGCGAGGCAGTCGCCGAGCCCAGCACGATCGGGATTGCCAGGCGTCTGGCGCGCACGACCGCAAGATCACGGGCGGAATAGCGAAACCCGTCCTGCTGCTTGAGTGACGTATCATGCTCTTCATCGACGATGATCAACCCCGGGCGCGCAAGTGGGGCAAATACCGCCGAGCGGGTGCCGATGATGACCGCGGCTGCGTCATTGCCGGCGGCTAGCCAGGCGTCCAGCCGCTCTGTATCGGAAAGGCCCGAATGCAATAGGATCAGTGGTGCATCGAGCCGGCTTGCGAACCGTGCCACGAGCTGCGGCGTAAGCCCGATCTCCGGCACCAGGACCAGCGCCTGTCGTCCGGCGCTGAGCACGGCCTCGATCGCGGCCAGGTACACCTCGGTCTTGCCGCTGCCGGTCACGCCTTCCAGCAGCAGCGCCTGAAAGCCATTCAATGCCTTGGTGATCGCCGCTACCGCCTTGCTCTGCTCCGGATTGAGCACTGGGGCGGCGGCGCGGACGTGGTTTTGCCGTAGTCCGTGGGCCGGCATTTGCAAAGCCTCGGCCCAACCTTGCGCGACCAAGCGAGCAAGGGCCGTGCGCCAGGCGCCGGACGCTGCCAGATCGGCGCGAGAGATGGGCCGTGTCGATTGCTGCAGCATTGCGAGCAGCTTTGCCTGGCGCGGGGCGCGCTGCTGCAGGCCTCTCGTGGCGATCGTCTGGCCCGCTGATGTGATTTGCCATACCCGCGCGTGCGCGGGTTCGGCCGCCCGGCCGCGGCGCAACAAGCTCGGCAATGCTGCGGCTAGGCACTCGCCGATGGGGTGCTGATAGTAACGGCTCGCCCATAACAGCAATTCCATAAGCTCTGCTGGAATCACGGGCCGAGTATCGAGCACCTGTTCGATCGCGCGCAGGCGCGCCGGCTCGCTCGGTGTCTGCATCGCCACTGCGGTGACGAGCCCAACCACGCGGCGGCGGCCGAATGGCGCCACGACACGGCCACCGACGCAAGGACTGGGCGCGGCGCTCGGCAGTCGATAGTCGAACAGCTTATAAAGCGGGAAAGGTACGGCAACCTGAACGATTGCGGCGCGATCGGACATGCAAACACCGCTCGGCGTGATGACGCGAGCAATTGTTCCGCTGCCATAGCGTAGTTGCAATAGGCCCTGGCGTGCCACGCTCGCTGCTGCCCGGCCGGCTGCAGTTTCAAGGCAAGGCACGGGGATTGAATCGAGCCGGCAGGCTGGAACGAGACGCAGCCCGCCGGCGATGATGATAAGCTGGCGTAGCGGCCTAAGGGCCGCAACCCGGAGAACGGCGTGTCTTGCGCATCGGCCTCATGTGCTGGCCCGCGACCGCGTTGTTACGGGTCAGCGCTCGTGTACGCCCGGCATGATCTGTCTAGGCACGGCCCATTGGCATTGCGAGGTGTTTGCATGGTGCGCATCGCATGCGTTTTGACGTCCATTGTGTTGCTTGCTGGCATGCCGATCGATGTCGCCTGTGCGAGCGAGCAGGGGCCAATCGGTGTGTGGATGAATGAAAAATCAAGCGTCGCCGTACGCCTCGCGCGCTGTGAATCCGGGCTCTGCGCTCGTATCGTCTGGCTTGCCAGGCCGTACCACGACAACGGAGAGCTCAGGCGTGACCGGCAGAACCCCGACTCCGGGAAGCGCCAGCAACCCCTCTGCGGGTTGCGGATCGCGTGGGGGTATCGGCAAAAAGACGATCATTTCTGGAGCGGCGGCGAGATCTACGTTCCCGAGGAAGGTGAGACCTATTCGAGCAACCTGTCACTGGTCGCGCGCGATAAATTACTGGTTCGCGCATACATTTTTCTGCCGCTGTTTGGTAAGACCGTGGTCATGCACCGCACCACACCGCCGGAGCAGGACTGCCCGCGCCGGCGGCAGACGCAGGACGTCCGGAAACGTGCAATGTCTGAGCGGATCTACCCGCCCCAAGGCACAATTAATAGCCCCGCGCCGGACTCGATACGATCTCTCTCAGTCCGGGAGCGCGGGCATCCTGCCCGCATACCGTCCGGATATATCTAGCATTTAATGAGTTGAGGCTTAGGGAAGTGCCATTCGGGTAAGAACAGGACGCTCTGCGAGCTGGAATTTGTGCGTTCAGTCGCTGCTGGAAGAGCCCGATGCGGGTGCCAGGCTCGCCTGCAGGTCGGCGAAAGCCTGGCCGATGGTGTCGATCTGATCGGGAGTATGCGCCGCGCTGACGCTGC
>JAKDMQ010000068.1 GCA_030452265.1 Nitrococcus sp. | reverse complement strand
GAAGCAACCTGAGGATGCGGTTGATCAGTAATAAATATCAGTCTGACCCCACTTCTCCTTGTCTGTAGCAAGTTGCCCTGTGGCGCCGAAGCCGAGTTGTTGCAGCTTCTATGCGACCTGGTTGAGACTACGTGGTTTGTGACGCCGCTTGGTCTGGCTACCCCGTCGTGGATCGCCTCGTATTTGCAACTTGGCGCGAATGGTGCACCGGGGAATCGCGGCGAGGGCGCCGCTCCCACGAGATCCTACCTGGGCTCGGTTGCTTCCCGCGCGGCAGCGCACCGGCCATCGGGGGAACGGAAGCTCTCATCGAACTTGGGAATTGGGGTACGATCATGTCGCATACAATTTACCTAACGCCTGCCACACCGTGGCGGAGACTCACCGCTACGCTGGTTCTGGCTCTGTCTTTGACGGCCCCCGCTGCTGCTGAGGCAAAACCTTGGCGCCTGCATGACGCCTTAGCGGCGCCCGCGTGGTTGAAGATCGGCGGCAGCTATAGGGTCCGCTACGAAACCCTGAACCATCCCTTCCGCGCGGGCGCGGTTGGGTCGAATCAAATTCTGGTGGAACGGCTGGTATTTGCCGTCCGGGCGGATCTTGACGCATTCTATACCGGATTCGAATTGCGGGATTCCCGCGCCCAGCTTGAGAATGCCGGCACCCCGCTCGGGACAGACGATGTCAATACCGCCGAGCCTGTGCGTGCTTATATCGGGATCGAAAGGTCCGATGTTTTTGCAACGGGCGATCGCATTGACCTCGCCGGCGGCCGGATGATCCTCAATTTCGGTGCCGGCCGGTTGGTTGCAATCCATAATTTCCGTAATACGGTTAATGGCTTCACCGGAATCCGTGCCCTTTGGGAAGGGGCGGGTGGAAAGCGCGTGCAGACATTTTACACGCTTGTGGTGGACCGCCGGCCGAACACTCGATCGCGCCTGGAGCACAACGACATCCAAATTGACCGCGAGAACCCCGAGGCTCGCTTCTGGGGTGTCTACCTCACCGATCAGAACATTTTCGGTTGGCTGAGAGGCGAAGCCTATGTCTTTGGTTTGCATGAGAACGACCACTCGGATTTTCCAACAGCGAATCGCCATCTTCTAACCCCCGGCCTGCGCTTCTTTGCCAAACCCGCGCAGGGGGCCTGGGATTTCGAGATCGAGGCCGCTGTCCAGGTCGGCAAGTCAAGATCGACGGCATCGCCCGCCAATACGGCCGATCTTGACCATCGCGCGGGATTTATCCATGCCCAGGTCGCGCGCACCTTGGATTCCCCTTGGTCACCGCGCTTTGTTCTGGAATACGACTACGCGAGCGGGGACGAGGATCCGAACGACGGCGAGAACAACCGGTTCGACAGCTTGTTCGGAGCCATTCGTAGCGATTTCGGGCCGACGGGGATCTATGGGGCGCTGACGCGCGCCAATATCAGCTCGCCCGGAGCCAGAATACAGGTCAAGCCAAGGCCAATTCTCGACGCCTTTGTCGGTTACCGGGCGGTTTGGCTCGCAAGCGACCGAGATGCTTTGCCGAGCGCCGGCGTGCAGGATCCAACCGGTAGGTCCGGCTCCTTTGTCGGGCATCAGGTCGAAGCGCGCGTGCGGGCGGATATCCTGCCTGGAAACCTACGCCTGGAGCTCGGCGGGGCCTATCTGTTCGATGGCGAGTTTCTAAAGGACGCACCGAACGCGCCCCACAATGGTAATACCGCCTATTTGTATTCCCAGGCCATCCTGAGCTTTTGAAAGGCCCTGCCGTTGCAAGGCTTCTTAAGAATTCCTCCCAGTGGTCGTTATCCCAATTGCAGTCAATTATCGAGCTCCATGGCGACAAGGCCACTGGCTCTCCTGCCAGCAATAGGCGCCGCGAGAGCATCTAGCGTGAGCCTGGAAATGCCAATACCAACAAAGGCCGCAAGCCCCAATCAAGCGATGACGGTCATCACCTTGATGCCGGAGCAGACCATCCGCGACATCGATACTCTGCACGCCGAGCTTCTGGCTGGGTTGGACGCCAAGGCCGGAGTCCGGCTCGCCGCCGCTGAGCTTGTGCAGGTCGATACGGCAACCGTGCAACTGCTCTGCGCGTTCATGCTGGAGAGCCGGCAACGCGAGGTCGAGGTGGAATGGGACACCCCCTCGGAGACACTGTTGTTGACGGCCCGGCTGTTGGGGGTCAGCGAGGTGCTGGCGCTGGAGCGACCGTCAAGCGTCATTGGACTCGCGCCATGAGCCTTGACCTGAAGCAGTTCCAGACGACGTTCTTCGAGGAGAGCTTCGAGGCTCTGGATGGTATGGAACTGGCCTTGCTCGAGCTCAGGCCTGGGGAAATCGATGCGGAGTGCGTCAACACGATCTTCCGCGCCGCCCATTCCATCAAGGGCGGGGCGGGGATGTTCGGCTTTGCCGAGGTCACCTCGTTTACCCACGCCGCGGAGACCTACCTGGATGCCCTGCGCGGCGGCTGCCTGCCGGTGAGCCAGCCGGGCATCGACGCGCTGTTGAAGTCAGTCGATCTGCTGCGCTCCATGCTGAGCAGCGTGCAGCAGGGCCATGCCATCGATGCGCAGCCGGCGACCGCGCTGCAATCCGAGCTGGAGCGGCTGCTGCATGCGTCAGACCCGCAAGACGGCGCAGGCGTCGAATCGGGCCGCCGCGCGCCGGCAGCGGCCGGGCTCGGTTGCGCCGCTAAGCCCCAGCCGTGCGGCTGGCGCATCGAATTCAAACCGCACGCGGCGCTCTTCCAGCAGGGGAACGACCCGGTTCGCCTGTTCGGCGAGCTGCAACGGCTCGGCGCTCTGGAGCCGAGCGTGGAGTTAGGCCACCTGCCGACCTTGGCGACCATGAATTCGGAGCTTTGCTACCTCGCCTGGGACTTAAAGGTCCATGGCGAGAGTGCACAGGCCGACGTGGAAGAGATCTTCGAGTGGGTGGCGGATGACTGCCAGGTGGTTATCCAGGCGCTCGATCCGGCGGGCGCAGCGCAGTCATCTCAATCCGCGCCGTTGGCGACGGCCGAGTGCGCGGCCAATTCCATTGCAAGCCGGCAGGAGATAAGCGCTCCCCAGGCTCGGCAGGGTGAGAGCGGTTCGATCCGAGTCGGCATCGAGAAGATCGATGAGTTGATCAACAAAGTGAGTGAGCTGGTCATCACCCAATCGATGCTCACTGAGTTGGGCGGTGGCGGTGGCGGGACCGGAGGCAATTTGCTGCAAACGGGCCTGGAACGGCTCGAGCGCAATACGCGCGACTTGCAAGAAAGCGTCATGCGGATGCGCATGCTGCCGATCAACGTCGTCTTCAGCCGCTTCCCCCGAATGGTGCACGATCTCAGCCGCACGTTAGGCAAACAGGTAGATCTCGTTCTCCGCGGGGAGCAGACCGAGCTCGACAAGACCGTGCTGGAGAAAATCGGTGATCCGCTAGTGCATCTGCTACGAAATGCCATCGATCACGGTATTGAAGCGCCTGAGACGCGGCGGCGGCTGGGCAAACCCGAGGCAGGCTGTCTCAAGCTCGAAGCCTTTCACAAAAGCGGCAGTATCACTATCCGGTTGAGCGACGACGGCTCTGGACTCGACTGCAAGAAGATCCTCACCAAGGCGAAATCCGCCGGCTTGGTCGGTGATGAGGAGCTCAGCGATGAGGCCACATGCGATCTCATCTTCCTGCCCGGCCTGTCCACCGCCGAGAAGACAACGGATCTATCCGGCCGCGGTGTGGGTATGGACGTCGTACGCAAGAATATCCGCGCCCTTGGCGGCTCCATCGAAGTGAGTAGTGAACCGGGCCGGGGCACCACTTTCAGCATCTCGCTGCCGTTGACCCTGGCGATCATGGACGGTCAGTCCGTCGCCCTTGGCGATGAAAGCTATATCATTCCGCTCGTCTCGATTGTCGAGTCGCTGCAGCCGAAACCTGAGTTGGTCGAGACTGTGGCTAAGCGCGGCGAAGTGTTCCTGTTCCGCGGCGTATATGTGCCGATCCTCCATCTCGACGAGGTCTTCGCCACCCGCAGCAAGGCTCGATCTCCAGGCGAGGGCTTGATCGTTATCGTCGAGAGTGAGGGTCGCCGGTTCGGCATTCTCGTCGATGAGCTGCTCGGGCAGCAGCAGATCGTCATCAAGTCGCTGGAGCAGAACTACCGAAAAGTAGAAGGGATCTCTGGCGCCACCATTCTAAGTGGCGGTTCGGTCGCCTTGATTCTGGATATCCCGGAGCTGCTGCGCATCGCCCACGAGCGCGGGGCGGCTGATCGGCAGTGCATTGGTTGAGGAAAGTGAGAGGGTAAGAGATGCAGGCGCAAACCACTGAGCAAGCGGCGGTAACGGAGCAGACCGCCACGGCGCAAGACAAGGGCGCGCAGTACCTCACGTTCATGCTTGCCGGCGAACACTACGCCGTGGAGATACTACGCGTGCGAGAAATACGGGGCTGGTCGCCGGTGACCCGAATCCCGAAATCCCCCGCTTTTCTCTTAGGGGTTCTGAACCTCAGAGGCGCCATCGTGCCGATCATCGACCTGCGGATGCGCTTGAGCCTGGAAGCGGTGGCTTATACCTCGGTAACCGTCACCATCGTGTTGGCGGTGGAATCGTCCCACGATACGCGCAATTTCGGCATTGTCGTCGATGCCGTATCAGACGTCATGGAAGTGCCGTCCTCGGACCTCCAGGCCCCGCCGGAGATAAGCAAGGGCACGAACACGGAATTCATCAGCGGGCTTGCCGCGGTCGCCGACAATATGGTGATGCTGCTCGATATCGATAAGTTGTTGGACGAGAAAGAGCTGTCCGCGGCGATCGACTCGCCGGAAGTGGCCAGGGGCTGAGCATGGAAACGCAAACCCCGCTTGGTCAACGGCGCCCGCGTAGAACATTCGGCGCATTACGGCCTATTCGGCCTAATGCGCCCTGCGGCGAGTGTAGATATGGACACCGGCCTTCGCGGGTGTGACAAAAGGCGTTTCTCTAACAAGCGGGACGGCGGTACCGTCAAAAGGAGTTGGAGATGAATTTTCTCAATAGAAGCCTGTTTTGGAAGTTTGCCCTGCCGACCATTTCATTGTTTGTGGTTTGCATTATCGGTATGGCTTTTTTTGTACCGAATCTGCTCAGGCAGAACGCAATCGACGGCGCGGTCGCCGACGCCAAGGAAACCGTGATTCAGTTCAAAACCGTGCGTAAATACTATAGCGAGAATGTGGTAAAAAAGCTTGCCAATCGGGGCGACATTAAATTCTCGGCCACTCACCAGCACAATGATGAGCTGCCGCTGCCGGCCACCGTCATCCTCGATATGAGTGACTTGCTGAAGGATCGGGGGACCACGCTGAAGCTTTACAGCCCCTATCCCTTCCCCAATCGAAAGGACCGTACGCTGGATCAGTTCGGCCAAGCGGCGTGGACGTATCTCAACAACAATCCCGATGGCATTTACGTCAGATCGGTGGAAGTGAACGGCAAAGATATCGTTCGCGTTGCGATGCCGGACAAGATGACAAGCCAGAGCTGCGTCAGCTGCCATAACACGCGTGCGGATTCGGCCAAGCGCGACTGGCAGATTGGCGACCTGGGCGGTGTGCTGGAGATCGACTCCGACATATCAGGCGCGCTCGCCGGCGCCGCGCGCGCAAGCCGCTGGGTCGTGCTCGCGGTAGTAGGCCTTGCGCTTGTGGTCATGGGGTTCGCCTACTACATCTTCAAAAAGCGCATCACTTCGCCGCTTTCCAATGCCAGCGCGGTCGCCAAGAGCATCAGCAAAGGCGATTTGACGATCAGCATTGACCACGTTTCACACGACGAGGTCGGCGAGCTATTGGTATCCCTCAGCAACATGCAGAACAAGCTGATCGATATCCTGGGGATATGCAGGGCGGCCCGGATGCCATCGCCCATGGTTCGCACGAGATTTCCCGCGGCATCGACGATCTCTCCCAGCGAACCCAAGAGCAGGCCGCGGCGATCGAGGAGACCGCTTCCAGTACGGAGCAGCTAACGGCTACGGTTAAACAAAACTCGGATAGCGCGAGCCGGGCCAATCAGCTTGCGATGAGCGCACGGGAGCAGGCCGAGCGCGGTGGGTCCGTGGTCTCGGAGGCGGTTTCCGCGATGCAGGAAATCGACCAGTCGAGCCAGAGGATCTCCGAGATCATCGGCGTGATCGACGCGATCGCCTTCCAGACCAATCTATTAGCCCTTAACGCGGCTGTCGAGGCGGCTCGGGCCGGTGATCAGGGCCGCGGCTTCGCCGTGGTGGCGAGCGAGGTCCGCGGCCTCGCCCAGCGCAGCGCCGGCGCCGCCAAGGAAATCAAGGAGCTTATTCAGGACAGCGGCGCAAAGGTCGCGGCTGGTAGCGCGCTCGTGGGTCGTTCCGGAGCCACGCTCAAAGAGATTATGGACGGCGTCAAGAAGGTGGCGGATATCGTCGCGGAAATCTCGGCGGCCAGCCATGAGCAGTCGGCCGGAATCGAGCAGATCAACAACGCCGTCATGCAAATGGACGAGGTCACCCAGCAGAATGCGGCCCTGGTCGAGCAGACGGCGGCGGCCAGCTATTCGATGTCGGAGCAGGCGGGAGAGCTGCGGGATCGCCTAGGCTACTTCCGGTTTGCACAGGACCAGGCAGACGCATCCGGCAGCGCCCGCGACGGCGGGGAGCAGGAGGCGGCACCCAGAGCCTGTGGGAGCCGCGCCCTCGCCGCGATTCCCCATTGAGCTATGCGCGGCGAGAGCGCCGCTCCCACCCGATCCTACCTAGGCTCGGTAGTTTCCCTGCGCGCCCGCGCACCGTTCATTGACGGGGCGGAGGCGCCCAAACAACGCCCACCAAGGGGGTAAGAGCACGTGATGCCGGCGAGCGCACCAGCCTATTCGGCCGATTCGATCAGTGAAGCTGATTTTAGGTATATCCGAGCCATCATTGCCGAACAGGCCGGCATCCAGCTCAGCGAGCAGAAACGCTCGATGGTGCACAGCCGGCTGGCGAAACGTGTGCGCAGCCTGGGACTGCCCAGCATAGCCGCCTACTGCGATCAGGTACGCAATTACCCGGAGCGTGAGCTCACCGGGCTCATCAGCGCGCTGACGACCAACGTCACCGCGTTCTTTCGCGAACCACACCATTTCGCATTTTTGGCCGAGCGGATCATGCCCGAGCTCCTGGAGCGCAATGCCGCGAGCCGACGACTCCGCATTTGGTCGGCAGGCTGCTCGAGCGGCGAAGAGCCGTATTCGATCGCCATGACGGTGATCGAGGCGATGCCGGCCAGCCAGTCATGGGACTTCAAGTTGCTCGCGACCGACCTCGATCAGGAGGTCTTAGCGTTCGGCCGAGAAGGCGTCTATCGAGGCGACCGGCTCGATGGGATCGCGCCGGAACAACGCCGGCGTTGGTTCCGCCGCGCCGCCGCGCGTTCCGTGGACAGGGCACTGGTAGTGGAGACGCTGCGCGAGCACGTGAGCTTCCTTCCCCTTAATCTGATGGGGCAATGGCCCATGAAAGGCCCGTTCGACGTAATCTTTTGCCGCAATGTCATCATCTACTTCGATCAACCGCGCAAGGCGCGGTTGATCCGCCGTTTTTCTGACCTGCTAACCGAAGGCGGGCATCTGATCATCGGCCACTCCGAGTCACTTCATGGCCTGACGGATCGCTTTCGGCCTATCGGCAAGACAATCTACAGAAGGGGCGCGGCGGAATGTTAAAACCGCGCCCGCGGAGAACCTCGGAGGCCATGCCGGGCCTGGTAAAAGACTTGCCTGGTTTCGCGCATATAGCGCGCTACCGCGCCAACGGCCGGACCATCGCGAAGATCCTGCCCGGCGAGTATTACGTGACCCGTGGGCAGGAGCTCCTCGCCACGGTGCTCGGCTCATGCGTGGCGGCCTGCGTACGTGACGTAACGATCGGCATCGGCGGCATGAACCACTTTATGCTGCCCGCATCGGGTGGCAGCGCGGATCGATGGGGCGGCCCGCTCGGTAAGGCCACCCGCTACGGGACCGCGGCAATGGAGCAATTGATCAACGACATTCTCAAATACGGCGGCCGCTGGGAGCGCTTGGAAGTGAAGATCTTCGGCGGCAGCAAGGTGCTCGCGCGGATGCGCGACGTCGGCGAGAGCAACATCCGTTTCGTGCGCGAGTACATCGCGCGCGAGGGTCTGCCGCTAGTGGCCGCGGACGTGGGCGGCGCATCGCCGCGCAACGTGCTGTATTGCCCGCACACCGGTGAGGCTCTGGTCCGACGACTTGGGGCCGTGCGGCACGCGGATGTGGCCGCTCAGGAACATTCTTACCTGCGCGATTTGCAGGGGGTAGCCCATGGCCGGTGAAATCGATCTATTCGGAGGGAACACTAGATGAAATCCATTCGAGTGCTAATCGTCGACGATTCGGCCCTGGTCAGACAGCTACTCACGCAGATCATTAATGCGCAGCCCGACATGGAGGTCGTAGGCAGCGCCGCGGATCCCTACCAGGCAAGGGAGAGGATCAAGCAGCTCAACCCGGATGTACTGACGTTGGATGTCGAGATGCCGAAAATGGACGGCATCAAATTCCTCGAGCATCTCATGCGTCTGCGCCCCATGCCGGTGGTCATGGTATCCAGCCTCACGGAGCGCGGAGCCGACGTGACTTTGCAGGCCCTCGAGCTGGGAGCTGTTGATTTCGTGTCCAAACCCCAGACAGATCTTGTCGGCACGCTGGGTGATTACAGCGAGGAGATTGCCGGCAAGGTGCGCGCCGCCGCGCGGGCGCGGGTCGGCAAGCCCCCGTTACAGGGACAGCGCCCGAGCGTTACACCGAAGTACACGGCCGATGCGGTAATCGAAGCGCGCGCGGCGCCGCGGCGGTTTCGCACCACCGATCGGATGATTGCCGTTGGCGCATCTACCGGCGGCACGGAGGCGATCAAGACATTTCTGATGGCTCTGCCGGCGGATGCGCCGGCCATCGTTATCACTCAGCACATACCAGCGGCATTCAGCGCGCCTTTCGCGGCCCGGATGAACCAGGCCTCGGCTCTATCCGTCTGTGAGGCGGCGGACGGTCAGCAGATCCTCGCCGGTCACGCCTACATCGCACCCGGCGACCAGCACTTGCTGGTCGAGCAGGACGGTGCCCGTTATGTGTGTCGGCTCAGTGCCGGCCCGCCGGTAAACCGGCATCGCCCGAGCGTGGACGTCATGTTCCGCTCGGCCGCCCAGAACGTCGGAGCCAATGCGGTTGGCGTGCTCCTCACCGGCATGGGCGAGGACGGCGCCCGCGGCTTGAAGGAAATGCAGGAGGCCGGCGCGCCGACTCTGGCGCAGGATGAGCGCAGCAGTGTGGTATGGGGTATGCCGGGCGCGGCGGTCCGCTTGGGCGCCGCCGATGCCGTGGTAGCCCTGGATGGCATCGCGCAGATGGCACTGCAACTGTGTGCGCAACGCCAGCCGGGGTCGGCTCGAGCTCAAAGAGCCTGATTAACCAGCTTGATCTCGCGTAGGTTGGGGTGAGGTACGAACCCCAACATTTTCTCTCCATTATTAGTCCGGGTAAAATTCGGCATCTAACGCTTGCTCAACCGGCCATTGACAGTCAGCCGGAAAGTCTCGCACTTCAAGATCCGTCTCTTTAGCAACAAGCCTTTTCGCGCTTGGATAAGCCTCGTTTAACGTTTTATTGAGCATCGGCTCTAGGGTAGGGTTACTTTTCAAAAGCATTCCTATCTGGTAGCGCTGCTCCTCTATAGTGAGCCGCCAGCTCTTCCCTTTCCGATCTGGCTGGTATTGCCACTTGAGCAAATGCGCCAAGAGCACAGCTAAACGATTTCTAAGCTCTCGACGTTCGCTTTTTGCCATATCCTCCAGTTCCTCAATCAAATCATCGATATTCACCTCGCTTAATCTCCCTTGGCGCAGTTTCTCAAGCGTTTCTTGCGTCCAGCCGTAATAGTCTTCATTGGGGTGGGTCATTATGCTACCTCTCTGCCCGCCTACTTGGTGACGCATCCAATTGAGCCCCCTACCGCCATCATACTACCCGAATTTCTAGGGCAAACGTTGGGGCTCGCAAGCTCACCCCCACCTACCGAGCTCGGGTGGGAGCGGCGCCCTGGCCGACGAGATTATCCGCCTGGCACAAGCACACGAAATTCCGCTCCACGCGGACCAGAACCGAGGATCTCAGAATGACCCCCGCGACTTGACCCGTTGCTCGATTGGAATTCGCGGCGATACCCATAATGCCCCACAAAATCGTCTAACATAGGCCCCATGTTGAGCCATTATCCCGTCAGCATGCGGACTCTGGGGTCGATTTGCCTGCTGCTCGCCTTAGTGCTCATAGGCGGTTGCGTAGCGGCGAGCGAGCCAACGGCGGATACCGCGGTCAGCCCAGGGCAAACCCCGGCGGTGGCATTCACCGGCCTGCCCCGTTTGGCGCAGATTCAGTCACGCCTCGATGACGAGCGGGTAGTGTATGTCGGCGAATATCATATGCGGCTGCAGGACCATCGCATACAGCTCGAAGTCATACGCTATCTGGCCGCCCGGGATCGACCGCTTGCCATCGGCGTGGAGTGGTTTCAGCAGCCCTTCCAATGGGCGCTCGATCGCTACCTCGCCGGCGCGATCGACACGCGCGAGCTGCTGCAGGCGAGCGAGTATTACGATCGCTGGGGCTATGACTTTCGCTTCTACGCGCCCATACTGCGCTTCGCCAAGGCGCACGATATCCCGGTCATTGCGTTGAATGTGCCGGAGGAGCTCACCCGGGCCGCGGCCAAGAAGGACCTCGATGAGCTAGCCCCGAACCTGCGCAAGTGGGTCCCGGAGATGCTCGATCGCACAGACGCGGACTACCGGCGCCGCCTCGAAGAGGTCTACGGCGCGCATCCCCAGCATGGCAGCGTCGATTTCAAACGCTTCTACACGGTACAGCTCCTTTGGGATGAGGGCATGGCCGAGCGCGCCGCCCAATACCTGCAGGCGCATCCCAGTACCCGCATGGTGATATTGGCCGGTTCCGGCCATCTGGCCTATGGCTCCGGCATTCCCAACCGAGTGCAACGGCGCACCGGAATCGACGGCGCCATCCTGTTGCCGGGCTGGGAGGGTGAGCTCAGGGCCGGGCTGGCGGACTATCTGCTGCTGGCGAATGCGCAAGAATTACCTGAGCCTGGGCGACTCGGAATCATGCTGGTGGACAAGGAAGGACATGTCATCGTGGACAGCTTCACCGACGACAGCTCCGCCGCTGCCGCGGGAGTGAAAAAAAACGACGTGGTGCTCGCCATCAACGACCAGCAGGTGAACAGCATCAACGACGTGCGCGTGGCATTGTGGGATCACCCGCCGGGCGACGTGATGCACCTTCGCATCCAACGCTCCGTTCGACCCGGCGAGGATCGCCCGATCACATTCGCGATCACTCTGCGCTGATTGGTGCCTCGCGCTCGCGATGCAACAGAATCACCAGATCAGCCTCCATTTCGCTGAGCCCGCAGGTCTCCATGATCTCACGCGCGGAAATCCCTTTGCGCGCCAATCGTATGGCGGTATTGAAAGCCCCGCCGCCACCGTCGCTGCATGCGAGCTGGTCGAGGCGTTCGCGCTGGCGGCCAAGCTGCTGCTCGATCTGGGCGAGTCGGCGCCCCTGTCGGATGCCATCGGCCGTCAATCCCTCGAAATGCTCCGCAAGCTGCGCCTGCGCCTGCTCAGCGCCACGTAGGCGTGCGGTGAGCCGGCGGTAGAGCCTGCGCAGCGCCAGGCCAGCCCCAAGCGCGCCTGCAATGGCGAGCAGGATGACTATTGGTAGAACGTATCCCAGCATAGCCTCAGCCATAGTGTTCATCGCCGTCCAAGCACTTAGCGCTGAGCCCATTCCTGCGCAGCAAGCAGCCGAATGCTATCGAGCAAGATCAGCAACATATTATCCCGACTGACCACCCCGTGGATATAATGTGCGCATTCCTGATTGCCAACGTCAGGCGCGGTTTCAATCTGCGCATCACCAATGTTGGCGACCTCCGCCACGCTATCGACGAGAATCCCCGCGATCTGGTCATCCGTCTCGATCACGATCACCCGGTTGCTCGCATCCGGTGTCTTCGGGCCGATGCCAAGACGCAGCCGGGTATCGATCACCGTAACTACATGGCCGCGCAAATTGATGATGCCCATGATATGGGACGGCGCTCCAGGAACCGGGGTGATCTCTGGCATCGAGAGCACTTCCTGGACCTGCATCACATTGATACCATAGGCCTCGTCATCCAGGGTGAATGTCACCCACTGGCTGATCGCATCGTCTACACTCTCAATTTGCTCTTCTGCCATTAGGCGTATCCTCGTATATGGCTCGGCGTCATCATGGCCCGCGACTCGATCCGTTGCCAACCAAGTCGGCCAGGGCGTCGATGTCCAGAACGGCACACATCTGTTCCAGCACGGTACCGGCGAGCCACCGCCGCCGCCCCCGCTCGCTGCGCCACTTCACCTCCTCCCAGGTCAAGGGCACCACCTCTTCGACCTCGTGGCAGGCGAGCCCCCAGCAGCCGTCCCCGGCGATCAGTATGAAACCCTCGTGGTCATGCCCCTTAAGCGTGGTCCGGTCGGCCGGCAGAACCAGCGTGGCGGTGTCGATTACTCGAACCTCCCGCCCTTGGTAGCTCAGCAGCCCATGGCACCAAGTTGGCTGATCCGGCTGCACCTGGATCCCATCGCACCAAGGCACCACCGCGTGCAGCTTGCTCACGGGTAGCGCAAGCCGTAGCCGGCCCACCTTAAATAGCTGCGCCTGGAATTCCGGGTAGGCCCAAGCGGCAACGGCGCTGTCTGGAGCAGGCACAGCGGTGGGTGGCTCCGGCGCTATCTCAGGCTCGGCTGACGGCCTATCAAGGGGCTCCTGCAACAGGCCAGCCAGGTACTCGTCCAATGCACTATGCGGCGCTAGAAGATCGCCCGGATGCGACGCTCCGCTAGCCATGGGTGACTGCCCCTGCCGTAGGTGCCGGTGCCATCTCGTCCAATACGCTCAGCAACTGGCGATACGCCCGACTGCCCCGCTCCCATGGACGCAACACGGTAAGTGGCAAACCTCGTTTGCTCGCCTCACGAAATTGGGTATCCACCGGAATCACCCCCTCCCATAATTGCTGTGGGTAGCACCGCTGCAGCTCCGCGAGCGACTCGACCGAAGCCCGCGTACGTTGGTCATATTGGGTCGGCACCACGCCGTAGGACAGCGCGCAGAGTCGATTGTGCTGCATCATAGCGAGCGTGCGCACCATGCGCTCAAGCCCCTTGAGTGCCAGGAACTCGGTTTGCACCGGAATAATCACATGGTGGCTCGCGGCCAATGCATTGACCATGAGCACGCCAAGCATGGGTGGACAGTCGAGCAGCACTCGGTCGAACCGCTCTGTCAGCCCCTGCAAGGCGCGCCGCAACACCAGCCCCATGCCTTTGCTCGCGCCGAGCTGCCGATCCAAAGTGGCAAGGGCAATGGAGGCAGGCAAAATCAGCAATCGTTCCACCCCGGTCTCGCAGAGCAGCGACTCCGCGGTTGCCGTCCCCGCGAAAAGATCGTAGAGGCTGTGCTCCATGCGCTCCGGATCAAGCTGGAAGTAGGCGCTGAGCGAGCCATGAGGGTCGAGATCGACGATCAACGTACGCTGGCCCTTGAGCGCGCACAAACCACCCAGGTTCGCTACGGTAGTCGTTTTACCGACGCCGCCTTTTTGATTTGCAACTGTCCAGACCTTCATCCGTGTCATCCGCAGGGTAGTTCCGCGCCCGGCCGAATTCGAGCCCCCCGTCCCGCTCTAGCAGAGCGATCCATAACGCTTCATGAGCCCCGGAATATCGATAATCAAGGCGATACGGCCATCACCCGTAATAGTGGAGCCAGCCAACCCAGGCAAACCTTGCAATAGGCTACCAAGCGGTTTGATTACGACTTCTTCGAGGCCGATTACCTCGTCCACCACAAAGCCGAGGGCCTGGTAGCCCGGCACGACGGTGACAACCTGGCGTTCCATCTCGCCGCTATCGTTGCCAGCCGAGAGAACAGATCCACCCACCTGTTCCAGCCAACGCTCCAGAAAAAACAGCGGCATCGCTTTCTGGCGCACCATAACCGTAAGTCGGCCGTCGACCATGTGGGTGTGGCGGGAATTCAGCGCGAAGATCTCCCGCACTACGGCCATGGGCAGCGCGAACTTACAACTGCCGATGCGCACCATGAGGGTCGGCAATATTACCAGCGTGAGCGGCACCTTGATGCGCAGAGTTGTTCCCTCGCCTAGCTTGGAGTCGATCTCGACCGTGCCGTTGAGCCGTGAGAGCCGGTCTTTGACCACGTCCATGCCGACCCCGCGGCCCGAGACATCGGAAATCTGCTCCTTGGTCGAAAACCCCGGCAGGAAGATCAGGTCGAAGCTGTCCTTGTCGTCGAACCGCTTCGCCGACTCGGGGTCCAGCACCCCTTTCTCGATCGCCTTCGCGCGCAGCGCCTCCGCGTCCATACCGCGCCCGTCATCGGCGATCGTCAGCAGAATGTGGTCACCTTCCTGAGCCGCCGACAAGACGATGCTGCCGGTGCGCGGTTTGCCCAGGCGCTCACGCTCTTGCGGCTCCTCCAAGCCATGATCGACCGCATTGCGCACCAAGTGCACCAGCGGGTCAGCGAGCGCTTCCACCAGGTTCTTGTCTAAATCGGTGTCCTCCCCTTGGGTCGTGAGTTGGACGTCCTTACGCAGAGTTCGCGCCAAGTCCCTGACAACACGAGGAAAGCGGTTAAAAACCTTTTTTATGGGCTGCATGCGGGTCTTCATCACCGCGCTCTGCAAATCGGAGGTCACCTGCTCCAGATTGCCCACGGCCTGGCTCATGCGCTCGTCATTGACCTGTTCGTGCAGGGTGCTGAGGCGGTTGCGCACCAGCACCAACTCGCCGACCAAATTCATGATGTCATCGAGCTTGGCGGTATCCACCCGCACCGTTGCCTCACCCCGCTGGGTACTGCCGTGGCTCGCGGCCTCAGATGCTCCGGCAGGCGCTGGCACTGATCCGTGGCTCGACGGCGAGAGCGACTGCTTTGGCGGCGACTTTGCCGAGCTCGGCGACGACTCTGCCGAGCTCCGCGTAGCCGCCGGAGCATCCGCCGTGTTGGGGTGGGATTGCGCAAATACCGAGCTCGGACTGTTGCTTACCCCGTGGAG
>JAKDMQ010000283.1 GCA_030452265.1 Nitrococcus sp. | reverse complement strand
CTCACACGCCTTGCACTGCACCTGCATGCGTGGACTGGCCGTGGTACGGCAGTATTTCATGGCCTCCAGTGCCCGTCGCTGGCTGGGCAGCAACTCGTTGTCGTATTGGGCCAGAAATTCGCTCTCGAAGGTGGCGATGATCGATGACAGGAAGATCATTGGATAGCCCCCCACGTGATCGAAAAGCCATCCATCAGGGCATTGATGCGCTGCGCGGCATTGTGCCCGGTGTGCGTGGTCAGATGAGTGTATTTCGCGGTGGTGAGGATCGAGTAGTGACCGAGGAACTGCTGGACCTCGAGTAAATCGACGCCAGCTTCGATCAAATGAGTGGCATAGCCGTGCCTCCTATGTAGTCCACTACATAGCCGGTACTATGTAGCGCCCCGGACTATGTAGGGTGCCTTTCTTTGCGACCTGTCTTTTAGGGCTGAGGACGCACGATCGAGGCGACATAGTTTTGGCTCCATCCATGAGCCCCTTAGCTTGGGGAGGAGCCGACTGTGAACTACGCCATCAACGATCAAGTAGTGCTGGCTCGAGCACCCGAGGGTCCTCTTGCGGCCTACCTGGGTCCGTTCGCGGACTCGCTGAGTCAACAGGGCTACACGCGGTACTCCATTCACCGCCAGGTGATGCTTGCTGCGTGTTTTAGCCGCTGGCTCAAGAAGACTGAAGTTCCGCGCCACCGCGTTACATCTGAACATAGAGGGCGGTATCTGCGGTGCCGGTATCGGCGGCGGCGACCGAGTCAGGGAGATCGTGCCGCACTCGACCATTTCATCGAATTCCTCCGTCGCCAAAGGGTAATCCCCGCGGAGAAGTTGTCGCCACGCAAACTCACGCCGGCGCAACAGTGGGTGCAGCTATACAAGCAGTATCTCCGCGAAGAGCGCGTTCTCGCAGAGGCGACGATCGTCAACTACGTGCCGTTCGTCAGTCAGTTCCTCGAAGAACGTTTCGCTACCGGACCCGTCAGTCTCTCGAAGCTGCGTGCGCGGGATGTGGTGCGATTTGTTCAATGCCAGGCGCCACGGTTGCATTTGAAGCAAGCAAAGCTTCTGACTACAGCGCTGCGCTCGTTCCTTCAATACACTCGTTACCGCGGCGAGACGCTAGTAGATTTGGCGGCAGCCGTCCCGTGTGTGGCCAACTGGTCGATGCCCTCGATTCCACGAGGGATTGCACCGGAGCAAGTACGCCGGCTGCTCCGTGAGATCGATCGCAGCACTGCAGTGGGGCGACGCGATTACGCGATCCTGCTGCTGCTCGCCCGTTTGGGGTTGCGCTCGGGAGAAGTCGCCTTTCTAGACCTCCAGGACATCGACTGGGAGAGCGGATGCTTGCACGTGCACGGCAAAAGTGGCCGACGCGTCCAGCTCCCGCTGCCCCAGGATGTGGGTGATGCGATCGTGGCCTATCTGCGCCATGGACGACCCCGCAGTACCAGCCGGCGGGTGTTTTTGCGCGCCAAAGCCCCCGTTCGTGGATTTCTCGATCAGCGCGCTGTAGGCAGCATCGTGCGTCATGCGCTGCTGCGTGCCGGGATCGAGGCACCCACCACCGGCGCCCACCAGTTTCGTCATGGATTGGCCGCGCAGATGCTTCGCCAAGGCGCCTCCCTCGCGGAGATCGGCGAACTGCTCGGTCATCGTAGTCCAGAGACGACCAGGATCTACACCAAGATCGATGTCGAGGCGTTGCGCACCTTGGCCTTGCCGTGGCCCGGAGGTGGGCGATGAACACCCTTCGACAGGCTGCCCAGGAGTACCTGGCCATGCGACGCGCGCTCGGCTTCAAGCTGCAAGGCAGCGGCAAATATTTGCTCGACTTTGTCACCTTCATGGAGCAACGGCAGGCTTGGCGTATCACGCTCCCCTTGGCACTGGCCTGGGCAAGACAACACCCCCGCGTACATAGCGAGGCGTGGGCGGCACGGCGTTTAAGCATCGTGCGAGTCTTCGCGCGCTACCGAAGTGCTACCGACCCGCGCACTGAGATTCCCCCTGCCGGGCTGTTGCCGTTTCGGCCCCAACGAGCGAGGCCGTACCTGTACTCGGACAAGGAGATCGAGCAGTTACTACAGACCACGCTCAACATGCCGCTCTCAGCGCGCCACCGCAAACGATGTGCATTGCTGCCCTGGGTTTATTACTGCCTTTTTGGGTTGCTCGCCGTCTCGGGTTTGCGCCTGGGCGAGGCGCGTAATCTCGAGCTTCGAGATGTTGATCTGAAGACAGGCGTGCTCACGATTCGCGGCGCCAAGTTCGGAAAGGATCGACTGGTGCCCTTGCATGCTTCCACCTGCAAGGTGCTCGCAGAGTACCTCGCCAGACGCGAACGCCATTGGGCAGGGCGAGCGGTGTCGGCTTACTTGCTCGTCTCCAGTTGGGGCAATCGGCTGGATAGCGCACAGATTCATCGCGCGTTCTATGCCGCTTCCCGGCGGATCGGCCTGCGCGCTGCCACTGATCGCCACGGGCCGCGCCTCCACGATCTACGGCACCGATTCGCGACCGCCACTTTGGTCAATTGGTATCGCACCGGCGAGGATGTCGAGCGGCGACTGCCCCTGTTGAGCACGTTCCTCGGGCATGTGCATATCGCCGATACGCAGTGG
Source organism: Nitrococcus sp. (assembly GCA_030452265.1). Taxonomy (GTDB): domain Bacteria; phylum Pseudomonadota; class Gammaproteobacteria; order Nitrococcales; family Nitrococcaceae; genus Nitrococcus. Next base: position 1,226 of record JAKDMQ010000283.1, on the reverse strand, counting down.
TATCTGAACGGCTCACCGGAGTTGATGGGTGAGGCGATGTCGCGGCTCGAACGGCATTGGGAGCAGCGACCATGACCGCCGCCACCCTGGCTCCGCTTCTCGAGCGTTTCTTCACCCAACGTCTGATGAACGAGCGTCGGGTGAGCCCCCACACGATCTGCTCCTACCGCGACACCTTCCGCCTGTTGCTGACGTTCACGCACCAACGTCTGCATAAGCCTCCGTCCGCGCTCGCCTTCGAACAGATCGATGCGCCCCTGGTCGTGGCGTTTCTCGATTATCTGGAGAAGCAACGCGGGCTGGGTGCTCGTAGCCGTAACCTGCGCCTAACCGCGATTCACTCGTTCTTTCGCTATGCCGCCTTTGAGCTTCCGGCTCACTCGGCGCAGATCCAGCGCGTGCTCGCCATTCCTAGCAAGCGTTTCACCCGTACCCTGGTTCGCTTCCTGACTCGTGCGGAAGTCGACGCGTTGCTTGCCGCGCCGGATCGGCGCACCTGGTTCGGACGACGCGACCATGCCTTCATCCTGATGGCGGTGCAAACGGGTCTGCGCCTGTCTGAGATCACCGCGGTCACCCGCGATGAGCTTGTTCTCGAAGCCGGCGCCCATGTTCGAGTCATCGGCAAGGGCAGGAAAGAGCGCTGCACGCCGCTGGCCAAGCCGACCGTCGCTGTACTGAAAGCATGGTTACGGGATCGCCCATGGGGCGAGGCATGCCTGGTGTTTCCAAACGCCAAGGGCGGCCGTCTGACGGTTCATGGGGTGAAGTACATGCTCGACAAGCACGCAGCGGCAGCGACCAGAGTCTGCCCCTCCCTCAACGGGAAACGGGTCACCGTCCATCTGCTTCGACATACGATGGCCCTCGAAATGTTGCAGGCAGGTGTGGACCGCGCGGTCATCGCTCTCTGGTTAGGTCATGAAAGCGTTGAGACGACGCAGATCTATCTCGAAGCCACACTCGCCATGAAAGAGCAGGCACTCGACAAAGCGACACCGCCGTGGGGAAAGCCAGGACGCTTCCGAGCGGACGATCGCCTACTGAGCTTCCTCAACAACCTGTAGCGCCCGAAAACTATGTAGGGTAGCTGATCGCCTTTACACACCGCGCAATCGGTGGTTCCGATAAAATTCCACAGCTCCGGCCAGCCTACCCTACATAGTCCGGAGCGCTACATAGTGTCTAAGCGAGTGCGGGGTGATCTTTTTTTTATCCCACACTGC